>NZ_FOKH01000061.1:0-2634 GCF_900111955.1 Pseudomonas sp. NFIX10
GGTGAGTTTGCCGTAGCCGTTGTAGCGCGCCGTCCAGACGATCTGGCCGGCGGGGTTGGTCAGTTCCTGGGGCGTGCCCAGGTGGTCGAGGTGGTAGTAGAACGGGCGGGCGTCGGGGCCTTCGCCATCGAGCAGGGCCAGGGGGCGGAAGGTGCCTGGTTCGTAGACATAGCTGCGGTGGTGGCGCGGGCTGTTTTCGGCAACGAGCTGGTCGCCCTGCCAGAAAAATTCCGTGGTCAGGCCGTCCACGGTCTTGCTGATGCGTCGGCCGAAGGCGTCGTAGCGGTAGGACGTTTCGCGGCCGTCGGCGTCGGTGACGCCGATCAGACGGTGTTGGCTGTCGTAGCGGTAGGTGCTGACCAGCGCCTGGCCGCGGCGTTCGCGGATCAGGTTGCCGAAGGCATCGTAGTCGTAGTGGCGGTCGCCCTCCCTCAGCAGGCGGTTGCCCTTGAGGGTGGTCGGGCCGGGGCGGTCCTGCATCAGCAGGTTGCCGGCCGGGTCGTGGCTGAAATGTTCCGGCGGTTCGCTGTGGGAAAAGTCGATGCGGGTCAGGCGATCCAGCGGGTCGTACTGGTAGCGGCGGCGGTTTCGCTGGTCGGAAAGGGTCTGGAGGTTGCCTCGGGGGCTGTAGGCATAGTCGCGCCAGAACAGCTGCTGCTGGGGGTTCTGCCACACGGTCTGGGCCTTGAGGCGGCCCTGTTCGTCGTACGTGTAATCGCTGCGCAACCGACCCTGCTGGCGTTGCCGTTCGCGGCCGCCGTCAACGCGGTGTTCGGTCAGGCGCGCGCCGTTGAGGTCGATGGCGGTCAGCGCGCCGCCGGGGGCGTGGTGGTAGTCGAGCTGGCTGTCGTCCGGCAGGCGCAGGTGGTTGAGGCGCCCGCAGGCATCGTAGCGATAACGCAGGGTGCCCCAGCCCTGGTGTTCCGTGACCAGCCGATCCTGGGCGTCGTATTCGAAAGCCAGCGGGTGATCGCTGCCGTCGTCGACGTGGACCAGCCGGCCCAGTTCGTCGTAGCGGTATTCGATGGACTGGCCGTCGGGCAAGGTCTTGATCCGCAATCGCCCGGCCGCGTCACGCTGGTAGCGGGTGACCCGTTGCGAACCGTCCTCGCCGTGCTCGGTTTTTTCCAGCAAGTGGCCGTTGAGGTCGTAGGCGTAGGCGGTGCGTTGGCCGTCGAAGCCGACTTGCTGTCGGATCAAGCCGTTGGGCGTGTAGTCCAGCTGATATCGTTCGCCGGATTCGTTTTCGATCTCGGTCAGCAACAGCCGCGCCGAGTCGTAGCGGTACTTCAGCTCGCTGCCGTCGGGGTTCAGGCGGCGGCTGACCAGGTGCAGGTCGTCGGCGTATTCGTAGCGGGTGGTTCGGCCCTGCTCGTCGCGCTCGGCGATGACCTTGCCGTAGGCGTTGTAGCTCCAGGCCCGGGTCGCACCGGTGGGCAGGGTGACTTGCAGCAGGCGGCCGACGGGGTCCCATTGGTAGTGCGTGAGGGCGCCGTGTTCATCCCGGCGGCTGAGCAAACGCCCCAGGGCGTCGTAGGCAAAACACCGCCGGCCGCCGTCGGGCAGGAGCTCTTCGGTCAGTTGGCCCAGGCGACTCCAGGTGAAGCGATGTTCGCCACCGTCCGGGTCATACCTGGCCAGCAGTTGCCCATGGGCGTCGTAGGCATATTCCGTACGCTGGCCATCGGGATCGATGCTCGCGATCACATCGCCCCGAGCATTGCGGCGGTAGGTCCACACGGCCTTGCCGCGGGACCGGGCGTGCAGGAAACCGTTGCGGTATTCGTAGGACGTCGGCGCTTCGTCCGGCGGAATCAGCGCCACCAGCCGTCCGACGTCGTCGTAGCGGTATTCGCTGACCGCCCCCAGCGGGTCCTGTTCGGCGATCAACCGGCCCTGTTCGTCGTAGGCCCTGAGGTGCTCGCCGCCGTCGGGCTCGACCTTGCGCACCAGTCGCGCCCGGTCGTCGTGGACATACACTTCCTGGCTGCCATCCAGGTGCCGGACCGTGACACGGCCGTCCTCGCCCCAGGTGTAGCGGCTGTCCATCTGCGCGAAGGAGGCCCAATGCCGTACGCAGCGGGACGCCGCCCCGACGCCTTGCCACTCCCAGTAGAAGCTCGCCCCGCCGGCCAGTTGCCGCTGGAGGATGACGTGCTGGTCGTCGTAGTCGTAGCGTTCGCTTTCACCGGCGGCATTGGTCGCTTCGATCAGTCGGAAACGTCCGTCGTAGCGGTAGGACACCAGCGTCTGTTCGGTCCGCCAGGCTTCGTCGAGGGTGAGGGCCGGGTGGAAGCTCTGGTAGTCGACGGCGACCAGGTGGCGCTGCTCGTAACGCAGGCGCAGGGAGCGCCCGGCGCCGTTGTCCAGGCGGCTGATGTCGCCATGGATGTTGCGCTGGACGGTCAGGCGGTTGTCGTAGCGGTCGCTGAGGGCGATCAGGTGGCCGTCGCGAAAGTGCAGGAACGGGGCGTTTTCCCCAGACTGGGCGATGATCAGTTCGTCCGGCTCGGCCCCCAGGTAGATCGCCGCCCGGGCCAGGCTGTTGTGGATCGCCGGACGCTGGGTGGTAGGCAGTGGAAAGATCGTGCGGCGGTTTTCCTGGTCGACCCAGGTGACCTGCGCGTCCTTGAG
>NZ_FOKH01000003.1:0-286480 GCF_900111955.1 Pseudomonas sp. NFIX10
CGCGCCTGGGATCGAGTCGTCCCATTTTTTGTTTTCCCACCGGCCATTCGAAAAGTGATCTACACGACCAATGCAATCGAAAGCATCAACGCTCAACTGCGCAAGATCATTAAAACGAGAGGACACTTCCCAACCGATGACGCTGCAATCAAATTAATCTGGCTGGGCTTGCGCAATATCACGGCGAACTGGGGCAGTGCGGCCCACGACTGGAAAAGTGCCATGAATCAATTCGCGATCCTGTACGGGGACCGGTTCATCAGGCCGACGTGGTAAATGAAGGTCTGCCTAACGGCAGGCCGTTACCGGCCCGCACACAAAAAACCTGACACTCCCGCGACGGATGATGTTTTGATGTTCATGTGACCGGTACAACTGAGTTGAATGACTGACTCAATCTTTCAATCACTTGTTCAATTGACGGCCCCTGAATGGTTGGCGGCGTTGTGCTCTCCCCAAACTCCCGCCAAATGAACAACGTCAGCTCCGCACCGTCGGTCAATGTCTGGGCATCCCTTTGATTCCCAAAGCTCTCCAGCAGCCTGTACCGCGTATCTTTCCAAAATAACGCCTCGACCCAGTCGTACACCGGGATGAAATGGAAGTGGATCGGGTAGCGGGGATCGTGGCCGAATCGGCTGATGTAAAGCCATTTGGGGTTGAGCTGTGTTTCAAGGACGCTCTGGATGTGTGCCATCAGGCCACCCAGCTCCGCTAACGCCGACGCGGGCAATTGGGCCAATGAGTTCACGTGAGCTTTGGCGCCGAGCATGAGGTAGCCGGGCAGGGCGGACGCCAAGTGATGGTTGACTGTCCAATGGTTCGTTTCATGGAGGATAAACGGTGGTGCTGGTTCCAAAGCTGACTCCCTGTCGTAGTGCGGTTAGGACCGATCCTTCAACTATGTAACATTTTTCAGCCGTGCGCTGACAGGCAAGATTGATGAGAACCTGTGGCGAGGGAGGGCGGTGGACCGAGTTGTTGGCTTTTAGGGCCGCTTCGCGCCCCAACGGGGATAAATCCCCTTGCCACAAGAATGGTCAGTGGGATACCGCCAATCCAATGGCTTTTGTGGCGAGGTTGCAACTACCCTTCGAACTCCGTCTTCAACATCGTCAAAAACGCTTCCCTGGCAGGATGCCGGCCAGCGTTTTCATGCCAGTAGAAAAGGTTATCGATGCCCGTCAGCTCAGGGAATTCATACCCTATCCAGCCAGCCCCCTGGCGGTATTGCTCATAGATCCCACGAGGCACCAGCGAGACGCCGGCACCGGCACTGACGCAGCCGACGATGGCGCCATAGCTGGCGATGCTGATGATCGGTTGCACTTGGTCATGGCGCAGCAACCACTGCTCCAAGGCAAAGCGGTACGGACAGCCCGGGGGCCACATGAAGATGGCCTTGCCTTGCAGGTCGGCGGCGTTGCGCAAGGGGCCGTGGGATTCGGAGGCGATGAGCATCAGGTCTTCGCGGTACATCACGGCGCGCTTGAGCCCCGGCCGCTCCACATCGACCGCCACGATCACACCGTCGAGCCGGTGGTGCTGGGTATCGTCCAGCAACTGTGCCCAAGTCCCCGTGCTCAGTTCCAGCGACACCTGAGGATACTGCGCGTGGTATTTGGCCAATAACTGCGGCAGGCGCCCCGTGGCGCTGGATTCGATGGCGCCAATGCGCAGCGGTCCGCTTGGCGTGTGACTGGGGTTGACCACGCGGCGGGCTTCTTCCGTCAGGCCGAGGATTTTTATCGCGTATCCCAGGAACACCTCGCCCGCCGGGCTGACCCGCAAGCCGCGACCTTCACGAAAAAACAACGGTGTACCCAACTCCCGCTCCAGGGATTTGAGCCGTGCCGTGATGTTGGACGGCACGCAGTGCAGCACTTCGGCGGCGCGGGCGATGCTGCCGGTGTCGCAGACGGTCTTGAGCATGCGCAGTTGGGACAGGTCCATAACTCACCCAAAGTGAATAGTTGGCTGAGTTTAAGTCACTTGTATTGAGGGTGGGTGGTTTTGATACTGCGGCGTAAATAGACCAAGCGCTCAGTGCGCAGGAACTCTGAATGGAAACCCGTTGTGTGCCGTTTGAAGGCTTGAAGAACCCCAGCAGACCCCGCGTAAAAGTGATCCTGGCGACGATGTTCGTGATTCTTTGCTGGGCCTATTCGCCGATTGGTATTCGCATCGGCTTGCAGGCCTACGAACCGGGTCAACTGGCATTGGTACGGTTTCTCATCGCTTCGGTGTTCATGGCCGTCGTCGCGATGGCGAAGGGTATTGCCTGGCCACGTCTCGGGGATTGGCCGTTGCTGGCGGTGTTGGGTTTCTTTGCCGTGAGTCTGCACCACATCGCTCTCAATTACGGGCAGCGGGGTGTCAGCGCTGGGGCGGCCAGTGTCCTGGCCCAGTCCACCCCTCTGTTCAGTACGTTGCTGGCGCATTCTGTCTTCAAGGAAAGAGTTGGCGCTTGGCAATGGGGCTGTGTCCTGTGCGGCTTGCTTGGCGCTGCCATAGTCGTCACGGGGGATCGAGGCTTGGGTGACATGGACGCCCGTGGGCTATTGATTCTGCTGGCGGCGCTGTCCTGGAGTATGTATTTCGCTTTGCAGAAGCGCCATACCCATCGCTACGACGGTTTGACCCTGGTTTGTTACACCGTCTGGTCGGGCACACTCCTTTTGTTCATTTTCGCGCCGGGCATGTTGAGCGCGGCACGACAGGCTTCGGCTTCGGTGAACCTGGCGGTGTTGGTTCTCGGTATTTTTCCCAGCGCGCTGGCATACCTTGCTTGGGCCTACGTGCTGGCGCACAGCAACGTGAGCCGCGCTTCCATGGCGCTTTACCTGATACCGCCCACGGCGATGTCGATGGCTTGTCTAGTCCTGGCCGAACGCCCAGCGGCGATGGTGATGGTTGGGGCGGTTATCGTGTTGGCGAGTGTGCTTGCGTTGAATTTTGAGCCGGCGAAGGTGGCAAAAGCCGCCGCTGGCTGAGGATTACCTGACCGGATGGTGATGTGCCAGGCCGGCTGACGCGGATCGATCGTTCCCATGCTCCCGCGTGGGAATGCCACCAGGGACGCTCTGCGTTCCGCCCTTGGCATATGACGCAGAGCGTCACGGGATGCATTCCCACGCGGAGCGTGGGAACGATCAACGCAGCGCCCCTTATTTTTTAACCTGATAATCCTGGCCCCACACGCGCACGGTGTTGATTTTCTCGTTCAACCCTTCAAACACAAACTTCTGCCGCACGGCCGTCTTCGGCGGAATGGTGACTTCATCCGGGTTTTCAAACCCTGCGAGCTTGTTGGCGTAACCGGCCTGGTCGATGGCGAGCAAGGCGCCCGTCTGGCCGAGGTTGATCAGGCGCAGTTGGGTGTCGGTGCTGTTCTTGAAGCCGAGGGTGACGCTGAAGGTGTCGTCGACGGGCTCCAGCTTCAGGACTTCGATGGTGACGCGGTCTTTCAGGTGCTCATTGGAAGAAATGATCGCCGCGCCGTCGGTGCCCTGCACCGATTCACGGCCATCGAGCACGCCTTCGCTGACACCGCCCAACAGGTTCTTGCCAGCGGTAATGAAGCTTGAGACGGCTGCCTTGGTCGAGTCCTTGATGAGGCTGCCGTCGGTTGGCTCGCCTTCGGCGAAGCACAGCGAACTGAGCAAAAGGCTGGAGACGAAGAGGGTAGAGCGTGACGGCAGAAGGTTCATACCTGAGTCCTTGAGGGGGGCAGCGACATCGCCCGTCAACAGGGCGAACGGCAATGATAGCCGTGATCATGGGCCGCTAGCGATCTGCTTCCTTGAGTTTTTCCGACATCTTCACCAGCGTTGCCAACGAGTCCGCATCCATCTTGCGCATCAACGACCCGCGGCGCACTTTCACGGTCACCTCGCTCAAGCCCAGTCGGGCGGCCACCTGCTTGTTCAACAGCCCTGACACGACCAGGTCCATCACCTCGCGTTCGCCGTCAGTCAACGCGTCATGCCGACGTTTCAACGCGTCGACACTCGCCGCGGCCTTGCGCCGTTCCAGGTCGCGGTTCAGGCCCAGGGTGATTGCATCGAGCAGGTCCTGTTCGCGGAATGGCTTGGTCAGGAACTCCAGCGCCCCGGCCTTCATGGCTTTGACGGACATGGGAATGTCGCCATGGGCGGTGATGAACACCACCGGAACCTGGATATTCAAACGCGCCATTTCCTGTTGGAAATCCAACCCACTCAGGCCCGGCATGCGCACGTCGAGGATCAGGCACGCCGGGACGTCCGGCCGTTCGGTATCCATGAATTCACGGGCCGAGCCGAAGGCCATGCTCGCCAGGCCCACGGAGGCCAGCAGGTCTTGCAGTGAGGCCCGCACCGAAGGGTCGTCGTCGACGATGAAGACCCTCGAATCGGGCTGGTCTTGCATGTCAGTTTGGCTCATCGGATTCCCTTGTGACGGCGGGCAGCGTGAAGTGAAAGGTCGAACCTGACGGCAAATGGCTGGTGGCCCAGAGCCGTCCGTCATGGGCCTCGATGATCGAGCGGCTGATGGCCAAGCCCATCCCCATGCCGTCCTGCTTGGTGCTGTAGAAGGCGTCGAACACCCGTTCACGGTCGCTGGCCGGCAAGCCATTGCCTTGGTCGGATACCGAAAAGAGCAGTTGCCCAGGCGATTCGAGCGTCACCTGAAACTGCAGAATCCGCTGCTCGACGTCAACCTGACGCATGGCGTCGAGCGCATTCATCGCCAGGTTCAGGATCACTTGCTGGATCTGCACTTCGTCCGCCAGCATCGGCGGCAGTCCGTCCTGGACCTGCACCTGCACAGTGATGTTCTGCTCGTTCAGCTCGCCCGTCATCAAGCGCAACGCGGCATGGACCGTGTCGGCCACGTTCAGCCACTGCTTCGTCGGTGCTTGATGCCGGGCCATGCCGCGCAACCGAACGATGATATCGCTGGCCCGGTGGGTGTCGGCGATGATCCGCTCCACCGCCTGCCGGGCCTTGGGCAGGTTGGGCGGCTCGGTCGCCATCCAGCGCAGGCAGGCACCGCCGCTGGCGGCCACGGCAGCCAGGGGCTGGTTGACTTCGTGGGCGATCGAGGCGGCGAGCTCGCCGAGCATGTTGATGCGGGCGATGTGTGCCAGGTGGGCGCGGGTCTGGTGCACCGTGCGCACGGCGGCCGAGAGCCGCAGCGCCAGGTACGTCGTGCCGGCGATGGCCGCCAGGCTGATCAGCACGTTGATCAGCCCGGCCTCGGTGTCGCCAAATCGCGTCAGCCGATAGCTCAGGATCGTCAGGACCATGCAGATGAACGCGACCCCGGCCACGGCGCGTGCCGGCAGGATTCTCACCGCGATCAGCACCACCACGATCTGGAAGACCCCGACCGCGATTTCCAGGTCGGTGACCGTATCGATCGCCGCGATGCCGAGGGCCAACCCCAGCAGGAGCAGCAGGCGCAGGGTCAGCTGGGTTCTTCTCATTGAATGTCCATCGCGCATTGCTCCAATGACCGATCCACGCAGTTTATACCGCAGCACCTCAGGATGGATTGTCCAGGCTGAACTGATCGGCCACTTCGTCATAGGCGAACAACTCGGCGTAGCGTCCCCATTGCGTGACACAGTCCAGCGTAATAGCGGCATCGTGCTCGGACATGAAATCTTCCAGTTGGTCACGGAAACGTCTGGCCGGTGCGGTGCGGGTGGGGCGGTCGTCCAGCACCCGGCGCACATGCCCCACCAACGGCACATATTTAAGCAGGTGCCGGGCAAACAGGTGCTTGCGCTCATCCACCGCTGACTCGGCGTAGCGCAGCCCGGCCGGCAGGAGGGTGATGTGGCCGTCCTGCAGGTCGGCCAGGCGCAGGAGCTGCAACACCTCGGCGACGGGCAAAAGATCACTGGCGGTGTAGCGCAATGCGTCGGCGAGTTCGCGCAAATCCGCTTGGCCGGCAAATGGCTGATCCTGCACCGCTTCGATCAGCCCGGCCAGGGCATTGCTGGAAATCGACGGCAGGACCATGCCCACGCCACTGCCTGCAAAGCTCTCCTGGCGTGCGGAGCCGACATTCGCGCCGCCGGCCATCTGCACGTAAATGTGTTCGACCAAGGCTTGGAACGCCGGGTCGGCGCGATTGCGCGGCTGGCTGAGGTCCACGGCGATCTCACTCATGACCCGCCCCGGGTTGGAGGAAAAAATCAGTATCCGGTCACACATCAGTACGGCTTCTTCGATGTTATGGGTGACCATCAGGATCGACCTGATTGGCATGCGCCCTTCACGCCACAACTCCAGCAGATCGGTGCGCAGCGTTTCGGCGGTCAATACGTCCAGGGCGGAAAACGGCTCGTCCATCAACAACACATCCGGATTGACCACCAGTGCGCGGGCCAGGCCGACGCGCTGGCGCATGCCGCCCGACAGTTCCTTGGGGAAGGCGCTTTCGAAGCCGTCGAGGCCGATCATATCGATGGCGGCCAGTGCCCGCCGCCGTCGTTCAGGCGCCGCCACGCCTAAGGCTTCGAGGCCGATCTCGACGTTTTGCAGCACCGTCAGCCAGGGGAACAGGGCGAAGCTCTGGAACACCATGCGCACCGAACTCGCCAGTCCTTGGGCATTGGGCGGAAAATCCACCACCCCCGTGGTGGGCGAAATCAGGCCGGCGATGGAGCGCAGCAAGGTCGATTTGCCGGAGCCCGAACGCCCCAGCAGGCCGACGATTTCGCCTTCGTCCAAGCGCATGCAGACATTGTCCAGGACCCGGCGCTCGGCACCGCCGCCCGTGCCGTAGACATGGCCGACTTGCTGCACATCCACCAGGCAGCGTTTGTCTATCACTTGCATGAGATTCCCCTCAATCAATTCGAAGCCGACGTTCGGCGAAACCGTACAGCGGGCGCCACAGCAACCGGTTGAAACCGACCACGAAAATCGACATGACCACAACGCCCAGCGCCACCCGATGCAGATCCCCGGCCGTGGTGGCCTGGGCGATAAAGGCACCCAAGCCGGATGCATACAGATGCTGATCGCCCCAGGACACCGCCTCGGCGACAATGCTGGCGTTCCATGAGCCACCCGCTGCCGTGAGGGCGCCGGTGATGTAGTAAGGGAAGACGCCCGGCAGCGCGACCTGGCGCCACCACTGCCAGCCGCGTACGTGGAAGCTGCGCGCCGCCTCGCGCAAATCCGTTGGCAGGGCGCTGGCACCGGCAATCACGTTAAACAGGATGTACCACTGGGTGCCCAGGATCATCAGCGGCGAGAGCCAGACATCGGGATCGAGTTTCAGGGCAACGATGGCGATCACCGCAAACGGAAACAGCACGTTGGCGGGGAAGGCCGCCAGCAATTGCGCGACGGGTTGCAGGCGTTCGGCCCAGCGTGGGTTCAAGCCGATCCAGACGCCGATGGGCACCCACACTACGCTGGCCAGCACGATGAGCACGCTGACTCGCAACAGGGTGGCCAGGCCCAGGCCGAAGGTACTGGCGACATCGTCCCAGCCCAAGGTGCTGCCAATGAAACGCGACAGGTGCAGGATGCCGGCGATGCAGGCCGCGGCGACCAGGGCGAGCCAAGCCAGGTCGGCGGCGCGGCTGACGCGGGCGCTGGTCTTGAAGCGGATGGACGGCAGCCGAGGGATCTTTTCCAGAAACAACGACGCCTTGATGCTGCCCAGCGCCAGCAGCACCAAGGGCACCAGTCGAGTCGAGCGCAGCAGGTCATAGACTCTGGACCGTGGGCGTTTCTGGGAGGCGGTCTGTTCAAAGCGGAATTTGTCCGCCCAGGCGACAATCGGCCGGAAAAACAGCAGATCATAGGCAATGATCACCCCAACCATGGCCAGCACCGCCCAAGCGATCGCGGCGATGTTTTGCTGCTCGATCGCCAGTGCCAGCCATGAACCGATGCCCGGCAGGCTGACGGTGGTGTCGCCGACGGTAATGGCTTCGGACGCGACGACGAAAAACCAGCCGCCGGACATCGACATCATCATGTTCCACACCAGGCCCGGCGTGGCGAACGGTAGCTCCAACCTGACAAAACGTTGCCATGGCGAAAACGAGAACTGTCGGCTGACGTCGTAGAGATCGTTGGGCACGGTTCTCAGCGATTGATAGAAACTGAAGGTCATATTCCAGACTTGGCTGGTGAAGATGGCAAAGATCGCCGCGCACTCCACGCCGGTCTCCTTGCCCGGGAACAGTCCCATGAAGAACACAACGGTAAAAGTGAGAAAGCCCAGGACTGGCACGGATTGGAGAATATCCAGCGCCGGCAGGATAAGCATTGCCGCCTTGCGGCTTTTGGCTGCCAAGGTGGCAATGACCAGGGAAAAAACCAATGAAACGAACAAGGCGATGAACATGCGCAACGTGGTGCGCAAGGCATATTCCGGCAGGTGCACCAGCTCCAGGGACAGTGGCGAAGCGTCCAGCACGCCGAGGGGCTGGTTCATCTGATCCAGGCCATGGAATACAAAGGCAGCCAAGAGCACCAGGAGGCCCAATAGCGCCATGTCGGCGCGCCAGGAATGGGCGGGGAGTTGTCCTCTGTTTTTGAAGGGCGTCAATGCGGGTGCAAGGAATGAAGGGCGCATGGATCACCTCTATAACTAAGCTTTGGAAATCAGGGCAGCGACCACACTGGCGATCATCGGAAGTCATGAAGTTGAAGCGCACTTGAACGGTGGCGTTAAATGCCCGGCAAGATTAAGTGCTGCCCGGGTCGATGACCACGCTGACTTGGGACATGAAAATATACGTTGGTATATCCGTTCCCTTCGGTGAGAGAACTCTGCGGCAGGGCTTTATCTTTTGTTGCTCAATGAAATTGTGCGAGGAGGGTAGGAGGGTGTTCGTCTGATCCGTATTTTCCTGCGTCAGGTGCCTCTGTAATGAACCTGGGCCCGGCCCCAGAATAACCACGCGGCCAGCCTATCGAGCTGCCCGTGTGCTGCTTTTTTTTGGTCCAGGAGTGTTCATGGCGAAGATGGCGATTTTTCTAGGTGGGTTTTTGGCACTGACTCTTTTGATCGGCGTGCTGGCGACGATTTCGCCCGTATAGGCATAGGCTGCTGAAGCTTCTGTGACGAGGGATCGCGCCTCGCCACAACTCCACTGTGGGAGCGAGCTTGCTCGCGATAGCGGTGGTACAGCTTGCATCCATGTTGAATGGTCCGCCGCCATCGCGAGCAAGCTCGCTCCCACAGGTTTTGATTGCCTTTTTTATCTGTTACCGATGCAAGATCACCTGCGCAATGTCCTGCAACCCCATCACCCGTTGTGCAGCATTGAGTTTGATCGCTTCCTTGGGCATGCCGAAGACCACGCAACTGGCTTCGTCCTGGGCCACGGTGGCGGCACCGGCGTCGAGCATTTCCTTCAGGCCGCGGGCGCCGTCGTCGCCCATGCCGGTCATGATGATGCCGGTGGCGTTGCGGCCGGCGAATTTGGCGACTGAGCGAAACAATACATCCACCGAGGGGCGATGGCGGTTGACCAACGGGCCGTCCACCACTTGCACGTGGTAGAACGCGCCGCTGCGGGTCACCATCATGTGTTTGCCGCCCGGGGCGATGAGCGCCAGGCCCGGGTGGATGCGGTCGTTGTTACGGGCTTCGCGCACTTCGATCTGGCACAGGCTGTTGAGCCGGGCAGCGAACGAGGCGGTGAATTTTTCCGGCATGTGCTGGACGATGACGATGCCCGGACAGACCCGTGGCAGGGCGGTGAGCACCGCTTCCAGGGCCTGGGTACCACCGGTGGAGGTGCCCAGGGCGACGATGCGTTCGGTGGTCTGCGCCATGGCATGGCCGTTGGCGGCGGGCAGCATGGCGTCGGCGGTGAGTTTGGTCGCCGGTGTCAGCGTCGTCGGGGCGGGACGCTTGCCGAGGTTGCGCACGTTGACCTGGGCGGCGGCACGGATCGCCGACACCAATTCCGGCGCCGACTCCAACAGAAAGTTCTTCAGCCCGGTGGTGGGCTTGGTGATGATTTCCACCGCACCGGCGGCCATCGCCTGCAACGTCGTTTCCGCGCCCCGGGGCGTCAGGGACGAACAGATCACCACCGGGGTGGGGCGTTCGCTCATGATTTTCTTCAGGAAGGTGATGCCGTCCATGCGCGGCATTTCCACGTCCAGCACGATCACGTCGGGCCATTCCTTGGCCAGTTTATCCATGGCGAAAATCGGGTCGGACGCCGCGCCCATGACGTGGATGTCCGGTGTCTCGCTGAGAATCGCCAATAACACCTGGCGAACCACGGCAGAGTCATCCACCAGCAGTACATTGATCTTTTTTGACATGGTCAGTGCCGGGTCCTTATAGGTTGGTGCCTGACCCACACATCGCCACTGCACAGGTCGAAGATGATGCTGCGGTGGCCGGTGCTGCCCATGTCCTGGGCGATCAGGTCGAGGCGATAGAGGGCGGCCATTTCCAGCGCGGCATTGACGTTCAGTCGCGCCACATCGCCGTAGGGCACATGCCGTTGCAGTTCGGGGAACATCTCCCCGCCGCCGAACAGCTTGAGTTGGTAGTCCTCGGGGTCGGTGTGGTGCGCCCGGGCCTGACGGATGAACAGTTCGATGGCTTCGTCGGCGTAGAGGCCATTCAGTGCGGTGGAGCAGCGCACTCGGCTGGGCAGCATGAAGTGGCACATGGCACCGATCCTGCGTTCGGGGTGCCACAGCGTGATCGCCACGCAAGAGCCAAGAATCGTGCGCAGGCGGGTCGGGCAGGTGGCGAAGCGAAACTCCCCTGGCGCCAGGTACTCCTCGGCCACTGCTCTGATGGCGGCGTTCATGGTTTGCGGTAAATCGAGGGCGCCACCAGTTTCAACGCATCGGACACACCGTTGAGACTCTCCGAGTGGCTGACGATGAAATACCCGCCGGGCTTGAGCCGGGGGATCAAGCGGGCGACCACTTTGCTTTTGGTCGGTTGGTCGAAATAGATCATGACGTTGCGCAGGAAGATCACATCGAACTCCCCCAGCTCCGGCAACGTGTCGTTGAGGTTGACCTGGATGAAGTTGACCCGGTTGCGCAACGCCCGGTCGATGAGGAACGTGCCTTGCTGGCTGCCGGTGCCCTTGAGGCAGTATTTCACCAGCAGCGGCTGGGGCAGGGTGCGGGCGCGTTCCATCGGGTAATGCCCGGAGCGCGCCTTGGCCAGCACCTGGCTGCTGATGTCCGAACCAATCACTTCCCAGGGCGTGGTGCCCAGCCCTTCGGCCAGGGTCATGGCCAGGCTATAGGGTTCTTCCCCGGAAGAGCTGGCCGCGCTCCACAGGCGGAAGGTCTTGCCCGGCTTCGCGTGGGGCAGTACGTGTTGGCGCAGGAAGTCGAAATGTTTGGGCTCGCGGAAAAAGTAGGTCTCGTTGGTCGTCAGCAGGTCCAGCGCCACTTGTAATTCATCGGTGCGCTGGCCGTTCATGATCAGCTTGAAATACTCGCCGTAGCTGTCCAGCCCATAGTGCTTGAGGCGCTTGAACAGACGCCCGGCCACCAGGGCTTTCTTGGCCTCGGACAGGCTGATGCCGGCGGCCTGGTATAGCCAGGACTGGAACTGGCCGAACTCTCGGTCACTGAGCGCCAGCGCATTCGCGGGGCGTTCCTTGCAGCTATCGGCGTTCACGGGGCATCCACTTCCAGCGCGTTCGGGCTGGTTTCGGCGAGTTGGGACATTTCGTCGATGGACAACACGCGGTCCACCTCCAGCACGATGACGAACTTGCCATCGACCTTGGCCATGCCACTGATGAAATCGGCTCGGATCTTCGCGCCGAAGCTCGGTGGCGGCTCGATCTGCGAAGCCGGGATCTCCAGCACCGCCGACACCGTGTCCACCAGCAGGCCAATGTCCTGGGCCTGGCCGTCGGCACTGGACGCCTCGATGATCACCACGCACGAGCGCCGGCTGATCGCCGAATTCGGCCGGCCGAAACGGGCCGACAGGTCGACGACCGGCACGACCGCGCCCCGCAGGTTGATCACCCCGCGCACGAAGGTCGGCATCATCGGTACCACGGTCAGGTTGCCGTATTCGATGATTTCCTTGATGCACAGGATGCCGATGGCAAACATCTCCGTGCCGAGCATGAACGTCAGGTATTGCGCTTCTTCCTCGACCGCGATGGCGGTCTGACGTGTGGTCGCGATGGCGCCCATTGCTTTTTCTCCTTTAAGCAAGCCTGTGGAACCGGGCCATCAGAACCGGGTGAATTCCGATTCGTCCGGGGCGGTGGCCATGTTGTAGGCAAACGCCTTGGGCATGATCGGTGCCGGTGCCCGCGTCGGTTTGCGGCCGGAGGAGCCGGGGGTGTTATCGACCCTGGCAACTTGCACAGCAGACTTGGGCGGCGTGTCCAGGGTGAAGAAGCTCATGGCCTGTTGCAGCTGTTCGGCCTGGCTGCTCATTTCCTCGGCGGTGGCGGCCAGCTCTTCGCTGCTGGAGGCGTTCTGTTGGGTCACCTGGTTGAGCTGGGTCATGGCGGTGTTGATCTGCGCCACACCGGCGGCCTGCTCTTCGGAGGCGGCGCTGATTTCCTGCACCAGATCCGAGGTCTTGTTGATCGAGGGGACCATCTCGTTGAGCAGGTTCCCAGCCTTTTCCGCCATATCGACGCTGCTGGAAGACAGTTCGCCGATTTCCTGGGCGGCCACCTGGCTGCGTTCGGCCAGCTTGCGCACTTCGGCGGCGACCACGGCGAAACCTTTGCCGTGTTCACCGGCTCGGGCCGCCTCGATGGCCGCGTTGAGCGCCAGCAGGTTGGTCTGGTAGGCGATGTCGTCGATGATGCTGATGCGCTGGGCGATTTTCTTCATCGCCACCACAGTCTGCTGCACCGATTCGCCGCCGTCGGTGGCTTCCTTGGCGGCTTTGCTGGCCATGCCATCGGTGACCTTGGCGTTCTCGGTGTTCTGGTTGATGCTGGCGCTCATCTGCTCGATGGACGCGCTGGTTTCCTCGACACTGGCCGCTTGCTCGCTGGTGGCCTGGCTCATCGATTGCGCGGTGGCGCTGACTTCTTCCGAGGCGCTGGCCAGGTTGTCCGCGGCGTTACGCACTTCGCCAATGATGTGCGAGAGCTTGCCGACCATGTTCTGCATGGCGTTGAGCACCATGCCGGTTTCGTCCTTGGAGCCGCTTTCGATTTTCGCGTTCAGGTTGCCTTCGGCCAATTGTTCGGCGACGGCGGCGGCCTGTTTCAGGGGGCGGGAAATGATTCGTGAAATGAACAGCGCCAGGCCCAGGCCCACCAGCAGGGCGGCAATCAGCACGACGATGATCGACAGGCGCGACTTTTCAAACAGCGCTGCGCCACGCTCGCTGGCGGCGCCAGCGCCGGCGTCATTGAGTTCCACCAGTTTTTGCAGGTCGTTGACCACCAGATCGAATTGACGCTTGGATTCGCCCTTGAGCAGGGCATGGGCTTGCTCGGTCAGGTTTTGCCGAGACAGTGCAAGCAGGTCCTTGCTGACGGCGAGGTAAGCGACCCAGTCATTGCGGGTGGTTTCGAACAGCTGGCGGTCCTCTGCATTGGAGAGCAGTTTTTCATAGGTCGCCAGGCGCGTCTCGAAGGCCTTTTTGGCCTCTTCGGCTTCTTGCTCGATGGTGACGCGTTCCTGTTCGGAATCGGCGGTAATGTGGCGGTTTTCCTTGAGGCGGTAGTTTGCCCCGTAGAAACGCATGCCCGAGGCGGCACGCATGGAGGGCATCCAGTTTTCCCGGATCTCGACGGTGGTGCTGTTCACCTCGCCCAGTTGGATGATCGCGAACACCCCCATGACGGCTGTCAGGGCCAGCACCACAAGAAATGAAGTGATCAGTTTGGTGGCGATTCTAAGATCGTAGAACCATTTCATTGGGAAGTACCTCTCCATGGAATTGCTAAAGCGTCAGCGAGCGTTGGCTTGTTGTAATTGAGTCGGGGTGTAGCGGTTTTCTGTCTGGGCGATCTCGGTGAGCAGCGCCGGTACGTCGAGAATCAACGCCACGGCGCCACTGCCCAGGATGGTCGAGCCACTGATGCCGCGAAGGGCGCCAAACAGCTTGCCCAGCGGTTTGATCACGGTCTGGAATTCACCCAGCAAGTCATCCACCACCAGCCCGGCCTTGAGTTCGGCGTAGCGCACCACCACCACGTTCTGCCGACGCGCCGCCGGGCCTTCGTGGCTGAAGTGATCGCGCAGGTAGACCAGGGGCAGCACCTCGCCGCGCAGGTCGAGGTAGCCTTGCTCGCGGCTGGCGAGCCCATCGTCTTCGCTCAGCTCGATGCATTCCTGGACCATGTCCAGCGGTATCACATAGGTCGACTGACCGATGCCCACCAGGAATCCATTGATGATCGCCAGGGTCAGTGGCAGGCGGATGCGCACCACGGTGCCCTTGCCAGGCTGGCTGTCCAGGTCGACGGTGCCGCGCAGCAGGGTGATGTTGCGCTTGACTACGTCCATGCCCACGCCACGCCCCGAAAGGTTGGTCACGGCCTGGGCGGTGGAAAAGCCGGGTTCGAAAATCAGGTTGTAGATTTCCTGGTCGGTGGGGCTGGCACCGGGCTGTACCAGGCCACGTTCCTGGGCTTTTTCCAGGATCCGGTCGCGGTTCAGGCCGGCGCCGTCGTCGGCGATTTCCAGCACGATGCTGCCGGAGTCGTGATACGCGTTGAGGTGCAAGTGCCCCTTGACCGGTTTGCCGGCCGCCAGCCGGGCCTCGGCGGTTTCAATGCCGTGGTCCATGGCGTTGCGCAGCAGGTGCATGAGTGGGTCGCCGATTTTTTCCACCACGGTCTTGTCCAGCTCGGTCTCCGCGCCGCTGATGATCAGGTCGATGTCCTTGCCCAGTTCCTGGCTGACATCGCGCACCACCCGACGGAAGCGGTTGAAGGTTTCGCCAATGGGGATCATGCGCAGGCGCAGGGCGCCGTCGAGAATTTCTTCCACCAGCCCGGAGACCGACGAGGTGGCTTCCTGCAACGGGTCGTTGTGGCAGGTGCGGGCCAGCAGGCTGGCGCCGGCGCTGGCAATGACCAGTTCGCCCACCAGGTTGATCAACTCGTCGAGCTTGTCGGCGTTGACCCGTACGTAGGTGCCGTCCTTGGCCTTGCTGTCGCTGGTCACCGCTTGTTTGTCGGTGGCGATCTGGGCGGGCATGCGCGGTGTCTTGCGCTGGTCGGACAGCAACTCGCCGGTGGCGACCAGCGCAGTGGTTTCCTCGGCCGGTTCCGGTGATGTGGTCATCAGGCCGGTGTTGGCCGGAGGCGCAATGTCGTCATCTTGGGCAACGATCTCGATCTCGCAGTCTTCCCGGACGAAATCGAACACTTCGTTGATCGCCCCGTGGCTGGCGGCCGAGCGAAACGCGATGTCGAAGCCCAGGTAGCAGGACTCGGCGTCCCAGGCATCGGCGGCGGGCAGAGCGTCGGTCAGGGTGGTGAGGTCGACGATTTCACCCAGGGTTTGCAGGTAGCGCAGGAACGACAGCGGGTCCATGCCGTTGCGGAACACGTCCTGGCCGAAGCGCAGGGAAAGATGCCAGAGGCGCGTTTCGCCAGGTTCGCGGGTTTCGGTTTCCTGCGCCGGCGTTGGCGCCGCGGCCGGCGAGGGCGCCTGGTATTCCTGCAGGATCTGGCACAGCTCCACTTCCCGTTGCAGGGCCGGTGGCGGCAGCGCTCCGCCCTGGTTGGCGGCCACGTTGACCAGTTCCAGCATGTGGTCGCTGGACTTGAGCAACACCGCAATCAGGCCGGCGTCCACCTCGACGCTGCCGTTGCGCAGGCGGTCGAGCACGTCTTCGACGATGTGGGTAAAGCTGACGATCGGTTCCAGGCCGAACAGGCCGGCCGACCCCTTGATCGTGTGGGCCGCCCGGAAGATCGCGCCGATGGCGTCATCGTCGCCGGGGTCGGTTTCCAGTTGCAGCAGCGACTCTTCCATCGCCTGCAACTGTTCCCGCGCCTCGACGATGAAGGTCTGTTGTGCCTGATCGAGATTGATGCTCACGCTCATTTCCTTTGTCGTGTCCGACGTCCTAGGCAACCAGGTTGCACAGGGCAAGTGTCTCCGTGACGGCCTGGCTTTGGCCGGTGAGGGTCAGTTGGGTCCCGGCCCGGGAGGCCTCGCGCTGCACCATCAGCAGCAATTGCAGGCCAGCGCCGTCCATCTCGGTGATCTGCGACAGATCAAGGGCCATTCGCGGCGTTGCCCCCAGGTGCGGCAGCCACTGTGCGGCCAGCTCGGTCGCGGTGTAGATCGTCAGCTCGCCGTCGATGTGCACCTGGGCGGTGTCATCCTGTGTTTCGTAGTGCAACGGCATGGGAGCCTCCGGCTATCAAGGAAGAATCAGCTTGGATACCGCCGCCAGCATCTGCGCCGGCTGGAACGGCTTGACCACCCAGGCCTTGGCCCCGGCGGCCTGGCCTTCCTGTTTCTTCGATTCCTGGGATTCGGTGGTGAGCATGATGATCGGCGTGAACTTGTAGCTGGCCAGCTTCTTGACCTCCTTGACGAAGGTGATGCCGTCCATGTTGGGCATGTTCACGTCACTGATGATCAGATGCACTTTCTGGCCGTTGAGCTTGCCCAGCGCGTCCTTGCCATCGCTGGCTTCGATCACGTCATAGCCGGCACTTTTCAATGCGATGCCGACCACCTGCCGAACGCTCGCGGAGTCGTCGACAACCAATACACTTTTAGCCATGAGCGGCTCTCCTAAAAGAAGGTAATTTCCTGTGAACTCTGTTGCGCGCTCGAGTCGCCGTGGTGATTGCGGCGTTGCTCGTCGGTGGCGTAGGTGGTTTCCATGCGCGCCAGCCATTGGCGGGCATCGATGGAGACGGCCTGGTCGGGCGACTGACTGGCCTGCTGCAGATGCACATGCAGGTCCTCTATGTTGTCGCGCACGTGGCTGAGGATCTGGCTGACCCGATCCTGGAATTGCAGGCTGACCAGCACCTCGGTGAGTTCATCACGGATGCCGAAGCTTTCCCGTTGCAGCATGTCGGCCGAGTCGGCCAGGCGGCCGGTGACACTCTTGAAGCGCTCCAGCACCTGCTGGATGCTTTGCTCGGAGGCACTGACCGAATGGCTGTCCTGGTCCGCGCCGCTGGAGGCGGCATGCACCAGTTGGGTGATGGCGGTGTTGATGATGTCGACCTTGGCCGACATCTGCTGGCCGGTCTCGCTGGACTTGCTCGAGAGGCTGCGCACGGCGTCGGCCACCACCGCAAACCCACGCCCGGCCTCGCCGGCACGGGCGGCCTCGATGGCGGCGTTGAGGGCCAGCAGGTTGGTCTGCGCGGCAATCGCCGCGACGTCGGCGGCCATGGTCCGCAGCTCGCCGGTATAGGCCGTCAGGTTGCGCACCTGGGCCAGGGTTTCGTCGCGGCTGGCCTGGGTGGCCTTCAGGGAATCGATGACCTTGACCAGTTCACCTTCGCTTTGGGCCAGCACCTGCACGGCGCCGCCACCGCTGCCGCCGGCCAGTTCACCGGCGGCCAATTGCGAGGCTTGCACGGTGTCTTCCAGGCGTGACGAAATGCCGGTGAAGCGGCTGGTCAGGGAAACGATCGCGGTTTCGGTCTGCTGCCGGGAACTTTCGACCTGCTTGGCCCAGATCGGCATGGCACCGAGGATGACGTCGTTGAGTTGTGCGTGGGTTTTATGGGCCAGGTGCTCGCTGCCTTGCAGGTCGTGGTGGGCGATGGCGGCGGCGAGGGCACTGTCGAACTGCTGGCGTTGCGAACGCGCACCCCATACGCCAGCACCGACGCCCAGCGCCAGGATCGCCACACTCAAACCGATGTTTTGCCCACTCGTGCCATTGAACGCCAGCACGCCAATGCCCGCGGCAATGGCCACCAGCACGGCACTCCAGAGAATGCGTGGTTGTGATTGGGAAAGGGAATGACCGTGAGAGTACGACGTCATGGTTCGGTCCTTGAACAGTGGTGCTGAGGTAATTTGCGAATAACTGGTTATCTGCAAAGTCGGCACTGTCTTGAGGACCAGTCGTCCGATTTCGATAAAAATAATGGCACAGTGATATCTGAGAATAGACGAGATTGGGAAATTGTCGAGATGGCCTGACCTGTGGAGATCCCCGGGCTAGGGCGCTTGCTCCGGCTGGGGCGTGAGGCGAGCCTTTGCGCCAAGGGCGTTAGTCCTGTGGATTTGGGACGGCTGCGCAGCCCGACGGTAGCATGCGCCCTCGCCACGAAAACGGACATCTTCTGAAACAGAATCGATGTATTGAGCTAAATTACCCCGCATCGGATTTTCGAACCTGCCATCAGAGTCCCCATGCCGACCCAGCCCCTCTGGAAAACCTATCTCCTGTTCCTGATCCCCATGGTCCTGTCCAACTTCCTGCAGTCCATGTCCGGCACGTTCAACAGCATCTACATCGGCCAGATGCTCGGCACCCAGGCATTGGCGTCGGTGTCGGGCATGTTTCCCATCGTGTTTTTCTTTATCGCCTTGGTGATCGGCCTGGGCGCGGGGGCGGGGGTGTTGATCGGGCAGGCCTATGGTGCCGGCGAAACCGGTACGGTGAAGGCGATTGCCGGTTCGACCTTGTTGCTGGGAGCGATCATTGGCCTGGTGGCGGCGGTGCTTGGCAGTGTCTTTGCGCGTCAGGCGTTGCAAGGGCTCGGCACGCCGGCCGATGTGCTGGAGGACGCCATTTCCTATGCCCGGGTCATGCTGTGGATCTTGCCGATGTTGCTGGTATTCGTACTGTTCACCCAGCTGCTGCGCGGGGTGAGCGATACGGTGTCACCGATGTTGGCGCTGCTGGTGTCCACCAGTGTCGGGCTGCTGCTCACGCCAGCGTTGATTCGCGGCTGGCTGGGGTTGCCGCAGATGGGCATCCAGAGTGCGGCATGGGCGGGGCTGGCGGGGACGACGTCGGCGATGCTGATGCTGGCGTGGCGCCTGCGTCGCCGCGAGCATGCCCTGGCGCCGGACCGTGCGTTGTTCGCGGCGATGCGCCTGGACAGGGACATCCTCGGCAAGGTGTTGCGCATCGGCCTGCCCACGGGGTTGCAGATGGTGGTGATCTCGTTGTCGGAATTGGTGATCCTGGCGCTGGTCAATCGCCACGGCTCCCAGGCCACGGCGGCCTACGGCGCGGTGACGCAGATCGTCAACTACGTGCAGTTTCCGGCGCTGTCGATTGCCATCACTGCCTCTATCCTCGGCGCCCAGGCCATCGGTGCCGGCCGCCTGGAGCGCCTGGGGCCGATCCTGCGCACGGGGCTTGCATTCAACCTCTGGCTCACCGGTGGGCTGGTGCTCCTGGGCTACCTGTTGTCCCACTGGCTGCTGGGGCTGTTCATCACTGACCCGGCGGCCCGGGTCCAGGCCGAACATTTGCTGCATATCATGCTCTGGAGTTTGCTGGTGTTCGGCTTCCAGGCGATCGTCGGCGGCATCATGCGCGCCAGCGGCACGGTGTTGGTGCCGGTCGCCATCTCGATTTTCTGCATCGTCGCTGTGCAAGTGCCGGCCGCGTATCTGCTGGACGCGCACTTCGGGCTGCAAGGGGTGTGGATGGCGTTCCCGGTGGCTTACTTGAGCATGCTGTTGTTGCAGACGCTTTACTACAAGCGGGTCTGGCAGCATCAGCCGATCGAGCGGTTGGTGTAATCAATCCATCACCGGCCCCTGTGGGAGCGAGCTTGCTCGCGATGGCGTCGGCACACTCGGCATCGATGCAGGCTGATCCACCGCTATCGCGAGCAAGCTCGCTCCCACAAGGGTTTGGTGCCTGGCGATGTTACAGTGGTCGTTACCCGTCATGCCGCCACCGAGGATCCGATGCCAGCCAGCCCTCTACCCAACCTTGCCTACCGCGCCTTCCTCTTCGACATGGACGGCACACTGCTCAATTCCATTGCCGCCACCGAGCGGATCTGGACACGCTGGGCCCTGCGCCATGGCTTGGACGTGGCGACGTTCCTGCCGACCATCCATGGTGTGCGCGCCATCGACACCATCGCCCGCCAGCACCTGCCAGGGGTAGATGCCCAGGCCGAGGCCGAGCAGCTTACCCGGGAAGAAATCGAAGACGTCGAAGGGGTGGTGCAAGTGCCCGGTGCGCTGGCATTTCTGAAAAGCCTGCCGCCAGAGCGATGGGCAATCGTCACCTCAGCGCCCATGGCATTGGCTTTGCGGCGTATGGAAGCGGCGGGGATCCCGCGCCCGGCAGTGATGGTGACCGCCGAGGACGTGAGTGACGGCAAGCCCGACCCCACCTGCTATCGCCTGGCGGCCGAACGCTTGCAGGTGGCGCCCCAGGAGTGTCTGGTGTTTGAAGACGCCGAGGCCGGTATTCGGGCAGGCGAGGCCGCCGGGGCCGATGTGATGGTGGTGACGACAACGCACACGCACCCCGTGGTCACCCTTCATCCGCAGATCAAGGATTACCTCGGGCTAGGCATTGAGGTGGATGAGGCCGGCCTGATGCGACTGCCTTCGATGCTATGACCGCCGCGAAACTCCTGTGGGAGCGAGCTTGCTCGCGATAGCGGTGGTTCAGCCTGCATCAATGCTGAATGTACCGACGCCATCGCGAGCAAGCTCGCTCCCACATTGGATCTGTGGTCCTCAGAGAGGTCAGGTCACCACGCGATAACACGGCACATATGCCGCGCCGCCCGGCAGTTTCATGCGGTGTTGGGCGACGAAGGCCTGGAGCAGGCGGTCGAGGGGTTCCATGATGGCGGCGTCGCCGTGGATCTCGTAAGGACCGTGCTCTTCGATCAGGCGGATGCCCTTGTCCTTGACATTACCGGCCACGATCCCCGAGAACGCCCGGCGCAGGTTGGCGGCCAGTTCGTGGGCGGGCAGGTCACGGCTCAGGCCGAGGCTGGCCATGTTGGCGTGAGTCGGGTCGAACGGGCGCTGGAAGCCCTCGTCGATCTTCAGCAGCCAGTTGAAGTGGAAGGCGTCGTTGCGCTCGCGGCGGAACTGCTTGACCTCCTTGAGCCCCTGGGTCATCTGACGGGCCACTTCGGCCGGGTCGTCAATGATGATCTGGTAGTGCTTCTGCGCGGCCTCGCCCAAGGTTGCACCGACGAACGCATGCAACTGGTCGAGGTACGGCGCGGCGCTTTTCGGCCCGGTGAGCACGACGGGGAAGGGCAGGTCCTCGTTGGCTGGGTGCATCAGGATGCCCAGCAGGTACAGGAACTCTTCCGCCGTACCGGCGCCGCCGGGGAAGATGATGATGCCGTGGCCCACACGCACGAAGGCTTCCAGGCGTTTCTCGATGTCCGGCAGGATCACCAGCTCATTGACGATCGGGTTCGGCGCCTCGGCGGCGATGATTCCCGGCTCCGTCAGGCCCAGGTAGCGCCCACCCTGGATGCGCTGCTTGGCATGGGCGATGGTGGCGCCTTTCATCGGGCCTTTCATCACGCCCGGGCCGCAGCCGGTGCAGATGTCCAGGCTGCGCAGGCCGAGTTCGTGGCCGACCTTCTTGGTGTATTTGTATTCTTCGGTGTTGATCGAGTGACCGCCCCAGCACACGACGATTTTCGGCTCCACGCCAGGGCGCAGGGTGCGGGCGTTGCGCAGCAGGTGGAACACGTAGTCGCTGATGCCCTGGGACGAGCTGAGGTCGATGCGCTGGCTGTCCAGTTCGTTCTCGGTGTAGACGATATCGCGCAGGGCACTGAAGAGCATTTCCCGGGTGCTGGCGATCATTTCGCCGTCGACGAACGCATCGGCTGGCGCGTTCAGCAGCTCCAGGCGTACGCCCCGGTCCTGCTGGTGAATGCGGATCTCGAAGTCCTTGTAGGCTTCCAGGATGGTCTTGGCGTTATCGACATGGGCGCCGGTATTGAGAATGGCCAGGGCGCACTGGCGAAAAAGGGTATAGATACTGCCGGAACCGGCTTCGCTCAGTTGCTGCACTTCGCGCTGGGACAAGGTCTCCAGGCTGCCCTTGGGGCTTACCGAGGCGTTGATTACATGTCTTTGAGTCATTCAGCTTTCCTTGAAAACGATGCCATGCACACAACGACGGCATCTTGAAAAAAACGTCCACGCCGAAAGATCGCACGATCCTTGCGCTATCGCCATGGACTTCGATCCGGGCCCGGCGAGTCGGCGGCCATACAAAATGAGCCCCAGCATAGCTAAATCGACCGGGCAGGCGATAATGCGTGACTCTTTTGATGCCGTACAAGGAAATTGCGCCGCGATGTTCGAGATCAAACCGTGGGATGGCGACACCTACCGCAGGCAGACCCGCCGCAGCACCCTGATCATCGCGGTGGTGTTCCTGGCCCTGGCGATGCTGCTGTCCAGCCTGGCCGTGATGCTGTTGGGTACGCCCGGAGGCGATAACTTTCGCTTCAACCTCGGTGGGGTGATTGTCGCCGTGTTGGCGATGGCCGTGCTGATGCGCCAGTATTTCTGGTCGCAGCCGTGGATGGCCGCCGCGGTATATGGCTGGCAGCTCAAGCGCAGCCTGATGAAAATCACCAACGTGATGCACCAGGTGACGGCCGGTGTGCAGGCCCAGGACCCCACCGCCATGAAGCTGCTGCGCTTCTATCACCTGGGACTGGCCCAGATGCATCAGCTGGACGCCAACTCCAGCGCCCAGGGCTCATTGGCGCGTGAAGCCGACGGGCACCTGGCGAACATGCGGGCGCTGGGCCTGGACACCGAACAGTCGCGCCTGGACCCAAGCTGGATCGAGACGGTGAAGCAGGCGTATAACGCCGGTTGAGCGGTCAGAGGGTGCCGATGCGGTCCAGCTCGGCTTTCAGGGCCTGGGCGTCCAACTGGTCGAAGGGCAGGGCGAAGAAGGCCCGGCAGCGGGCTTCGATGCGGTCCAGGGTGCTGTGGAACGCCTGGCCGACCTGATCATCGTTGCCTTTGGCCTCCGACGGGTCCGCCAGGCCCCAGTGGCTCTTGAGCGCCGGACCGAAATACACCGGGCAGGCCTCGTTGGCGGCGTTGTCGCACACCGTGATCACGACGTCCGGCGGGCTGCTTTCGAAAGCATCGTTGCCTTTGCTGCACAAGCCGTTGATACAGATACCGGCCTCCTGCAAGGTGCTCAGGCTGCGCGGCAGCACTTGGCCCTTGGGAAAGCTGCCGGCGCTGACGGCTTCGAACCCGGCCGGGGCCAGATGGTTGAACATCGCTTCGCTGAGAATGCTGCGGCAGCTGTTGGCGGTGCACATGAAGAGGACTTTCATCGATTCGGCTCCGATAGGCGCGGGGTGGGCTGCGCTGGAGTATATATGGATAGTCGAATATATGAAATTCCATATTTTTAGCGCCGTTGGATGGTTGAAATGCCAGTGCGTGGCGAAGGAGTTTGCTCCCTAGCCGCAGGGTGTTCGAAGTGTCAAACAAACGGGGCGTTACGGAATTAGTTTGAATTATGGCTGTTTGAAATGTCCCGGCACGCCATGTTCTTCTTCGTTGGGCCTGGTTTTCTTCTGAACTTGCACATCGCTGAGTTCAACTTTCTCGAGTTCATTGAACGTTGCCCTCAACAAGGCTTCGGCTTCGCTGACACTCAATGTCTCGGAGCGGGCCTCGACCACGCGATTGTCGGGTTGGCCGTTGCTGATGAAACTGATAATGAATCGATCCCGGCTGCTCATGGGCGACCTCTGTACGATCAAGCGCCAGGGCGCAGCGTGACTGCGTCCTGGCGGTTTTCCAGGTTACGATTTTCTGCCGCCGCCATGGCTGCGTTCGCCACCTTTCCTACCGGCTTCAGAGGCTTTTTCCCGGTCGTTCGCAAAATTGCCGCCCGAAGCATGTCCGCCTTTCTTGCCGGCTTCCGATGCTTTTTCACGATCATTTGCAAAATTACCTGGGTTCTTGTTTCCAGTGTTAGCCATGTTGAGAATCCTCATTTTGGTTAAGCGAGCAACTGCCTCGCCTAGCTGTGAAAGAAGATTCCCGGGGGAAGTTTAATGAAAACGTTTCGTTGGCGACGAACGGTTATAGATCGAATAAAAGCCAAGGGGAAAGTTATACAGCCGCTTCGCTTGAAAGTTGTACAGGATTACTGGGTTTTATTGATAAGCCCATAAGCATTTTATTTATCAATGACATTATTTAATCTTCACCGCCGCTGACTTTCCAGTGCTTGGCCTCCACAGGAAACACGACTTGCTCGACCCGATGGGCGATGCCAAAGGCCAGGGAATTTTCAGCCGGAATCACCCGTTCCTCGGCGCACAGGCACTTGAAGATATCCAATTGAGTCGCGGCGCCAGCGGTTTCCTTGACGTAGATCTCCACGTACCGCGCCACGTCGTTGTCCAGGCTGGACAGGTACTCACGCAGGCGTGAATGGTCCACGGATTTCTGGCCGAAATACCAGTTCATCGGATGAATCAGGAACCTCGAGTGCGGGGTGGTGGTGCGGTCGCTGGCGGCCAGGAACATGATGATGCCCATCGACTCGATGTTGCCGGCGTTGACCGCCCGCACCGGCACTGGAAGGGACTTGATGAAGGTATAGAGCGTAAAACCGAAGTTGGTGCTGCCGCCGACGGTGGAGAGGTTGAGCATCAGCGAGTCGGCGCCTTTTTCAATGGCTTCCAGGCAATTGTCCCGGAAGCGTTCCGTGGTGCCCTGATCGATCTGGCAATGGAAATGGACAATGTGTTCGGACATCTGAAGCTCCTGTCGATTTCACCCTTTTTAAATCTGCACGTGGTCGTGCCGTAAAATTGGGAGTCCGGTGGCCTGCCGATGTTCCGCCTTCTTGGCTCGTTACGGGCGAATCGCGTCAAGCCGATTGCGCCTGTTCGCATGCCTCGGCGGCTTGTGTCATCCGTTGCAAGAATAGCGTCAATCCGGCTTCTTCTTCGCTGAGGCCTTTGCGGGCCCGGGGTTTGGGCAGTGCCTTCAGGGCACCGAGCAGAAAGCCTTCCACCACCGCCGGGTGGATATAGCATTTGCGACAGACGGTCGGTGTGTTGCCCAGTTGTCGGGAGACCTGCTTGACCATCTCGGTGACGTGTCTCTTGGCTTCGGTCTCGGTTTCCCAACGCAGCGCCCGCAGCCCGGCCAGAGCGGCTGCGCTGCCGGCCCAGGTGCGGTAGTCCTTGGCGGTGAAGTCGGCGCCGGTCAGGGTCTTGAGGTAAGCGTTGATGTCCGAAGAACTGATGGAGTGGCGCTCGCCGTGTTCGTCCAGGTACTGGAACAGGTTCTGCCCGGGAATCTCCTGGCAGCGCTTGATGATCCGCGCCAGGCGCCGGTCCTTCACGGTGATCTGGTGCTCGATGCCGCTTTTGCCGCGGAACTGAAAGGCGATGGCACTGCCGTTGACTTCCACATGCTTGTTGCGCAGGGTCGTCAGGCCGTAGGAGCGATTGGCGCGAGCGTATTGGGGGTTGCCGACGCGGATCAGGGTCATGTCCAGGAGGGTGATGACCGTGGCCATGACTTTGTCGCGGCTGAAACCGGGCGTGGCGAGGATTTCTTCCAGGCGTTTGCGCAGGCGCGGCAGGGCACGTCCGAATTCCAGCATCCGCGAATACTTGTCCGCATCGCGCACCTCACGCCAGCGCGCGTGGTAGCGGTACTGCTTGCGCCCGCGGGCATCGCGCCCGGTGGCCTGGAGATGACCTCGGGGGTCGGTGCAGATCCACACATCCGTGTAGGCCGGCGGCACCGCCAGGGCGTTGATGCGCTGGATCTCGGCCGCGTCGGTGATGCGCTGGCCCTGCGGGTCGAAATAACAGAACTTGCCACGCAATTTCTTGCGGGTGATGCCGGGGGCGGTGTCGTCGACGTAATGCAGGTCGGCCGGCAGTGCATCCGGCGGCAGGGTGTCGGGCATGAAGAAAGTCCTTGGCAGCGAATCCGGTGGCCTGTGATCGATTGACCGCAGCCCGTTGCGGTCGTGCCAAGATTCTGCGGTTGCCCGCACCCCTTGTGGGAGCGAGCTTGCTCGCGATAGCGATGAATCAGCTTGCATCAATGCTGGATGTACCGCCGTCATCGCGAGCAAGCTCGCTCCCACAAGGGGACTACGCCAACACTGCCACCGCCTTGATCTGCGCCCACAACGCCAGCCCCGGCCGCAGGTTCAACTGGTCGCGGGAATAGCGAGTGATGCGCGCCAGCAGCGGAGTACCGGCGGCTTCCAGGCGGACCAGCACATGGGCGGCGTTGTCGGCGGTCTGTTCGCTGACCACTGTGACCGGCAGGCGGTTGAGGATGCTGGTCTGGGCATCGTTCGCCAGGCTGAGGCTGACGTCCCGGGCCTGGACCTTGAAGCGCAACGGCTGGCCGAGGGCCAGGGACGTGTGGGCCACGCGCACGGTCAGTTGGCTGTCGGGCAGGTTCAGGGTCAGCAATTGATACGCCGGGTCATAGCTGCTGACCTTGCCCTCGATCACCACCCCGGCGTCATCCCCCAGGGCCAATGGCAGGTCTAGCCGGGCCAGGGTTTCGCCGATGGGGCCGCTGGCCTGCGCGCGGCCAGCGTCGAGCAGCACGATATGATCGGCCAGGCGCGCCACTTCGTCCTGGGAATGGCTGACATACAGCACCGGGATGTCCAGCTCATCGTGGAGTCGTTGCAGGTAGGGCAGGATTTCGTTTTTGCGCCGGGTATCGAGGGCCGCCAGCGGCTCATCCATCAGCAGCAGCCGCGGGCTGGTGAGCAAGGCACGGGCGATGCCCACCCGTTGGCGCTCGCCGCCGGAGAGGTTGTGCGGCTGGCGCTCGAGCAAGTGCCCGATACCCAGCAGATCGGTGGCCTGGTCCATGTCCACCCGCCGTTGTGCCGGCGCGATGCGCTTGAGGCCGAACGCCAGGTTGGCCCGTACCGACAGATGGGCGAACAGGCTGGCCTCCTGGAACACATACCCCACCGGCCGCTTGTGGGGCGGCATGAACACACCGTGCACGCTGTCCTGCCACACTTGGCCGTTGACCTCGATAAAGCCCCGGCCCGGCCGCCCCAACCCGGCAATGCAGCGCAGGCAAGTGGTCTTGCCGGATCCGGAAGGCCCATACAGGGCGGTCACGCCACGGCCTGGCAGTTGCACATCCAGGTCCAGGGAAAAAGTCCCGTGGTCGAGTTGCAAACGCACGTTGATCATCGATCAGCCCCAACCGGCACGGGTTCGACGGCTGGAATACAACGCCAGCAGCACCAGGAATGAAAACACCAGCATCGCCGCCGCCAGCCAGTGGGCCTGGGCATACTCCAGGGCTTCGACATGGTCGTAGATCTGCACCGACACCACCCGGGTTTTCTCCGGGATGTTGCCGCCGATCATCAGCACCACGCCGAATTCGCCGACGGTGTGAGCGAAACCCAGAATCGCCGCGGTGATGAAACCGGGACGGGCCAGGGGCAGGATGACGCTGAAAAACGTATCCCAGGGCCCTGCTCGCAGGGTGGCGGCGACTTCCAGGGGGCGACTGCCGATGGCCGCGAAGGCGTTTTGCAACGGCTGCACCACAAACGGCATGGAATAGATCACCGAGCCGATCACCAGCCCGGTAAAGCTGAAGGTGAGGGTACCCAACCCGAGGACCTGTGTGAGCTGGCCGATCCAGCCGTTCGGCCCCAATGCCAGCAGCAGGTAAAAGCCAATCACCGTGGGCGGCAGCACCAACGGCAACGCCACTAATGCCCCCACCGGCCCGCGCAACCGGGAGCGGGTGCGTGACAGCCACAACGCGATGGGCGTGCCGACGAGCAGCAGGATCACCGTGGTCAGTGACGCCAGTTTCAGGGTCAGCCAGATGGCGGCATAGTCGGCGCTGGTCAGGGGCATTTAGCGTTGGTAACCGTAGGCTTGGATGATGGCAGCGGCTTTCGGGCCCTTGAGGTAATCCACAAGGGCCACGGCGGCGGGGTTGTCCCGGCCCTTGGTGAGGATCACCGCGTCCTGTCTGATCGGGTCATGCAGTTTGGCCGGGACGATCCACGCCGAACCGCTGGTGACCTTGCCGTCCTTGTAGATTTGCGACAAGGCGACGAAGCCCAGTTCGGCGTTACCGGTGGAGACGAACTGGTAGGCCTGGGTGATGTTCTGGCCTTCGACGAGCTTGCTTTTGACCTGGTCGGTCAAGCCCAGCTTGTCCAGCACCTGGGTCGCGGCCAGGCCATAGGGCGCGGCTTTCGGGTTGGCGATGGACAGGTGTTGGAAGTCGTTGCGCTTGAGGACCTGGCCCTGGTTGTCGATATAACCGGCCTTGGCCGACCACAGCGCCAGGGTGCCGACAGCGTAGGTGAAGCGCGAGCCCTTGACGGTGTCGCCTTCGCTTTCGAGCCTGGCCGGGGTGGTGTCGTCGGCGGCGAGGAAAACCTCGAATGGCGCGCCATTCTTGATCTGCGTGTAGAACTGCCCGGTGGCGCCGTACGCCGCCACCAGTTTATGCCCGGTGTCTTTTTCGAAATCGGCGGCAATGGCCTGGATCGGCGCAGTGAAATTGGCGGCGACCGCCACCTGCACCTCGGCGGCCTGGACGGCGCCAATAGTCAGGAACGGGATCAACAGCAACGGCGCGAAGCGGGTGAGGCGCATAGGTGGAGGCTCCGAGGGCAGGTTCGCTATATACCGGAATATATAGCGAATGGCCGACAAACGGAACGTGGCATTTTGTCGGGGCAACGAGAAGGCGAGGACTGGCCCCATCGCGAGCAAGCTCGCTCCCACAAGGGATAAGGGCACCGGCAAATCCGGACACACCACCGGACCTGTGGGAGCGAGCTTGCTCGCGATGGCGGCCTGACAGGCGATGACGACCGTCAGGACCGCCCACGGTTGTTGAATCGGGCCAATGCCTCTTCAGCCAACCGCCGGGTCAGTTCGGCGCTCGACAGCTCGCGCCCCAAGGGAAACGCCTGGCCGGCCCAGAGGTTGCTGAAGTCCGCTTCGCCCTTGGCGCGCAACGGCATCAATGCGCCGCCCGCCAGGGGAAATGCCGGCGCGAGCGGGCTCATCGGGCCCACTTCGCGCATCACCCGGTTGACGATGCCCCGGGCCGGGCGGCCGGTGAACAGGTTGGTGACGGCGGTCTGGCTTTCCTTGGCCGTGCGCAACGCCCGGTGATGGGACGCGCTGATTTTCGCCTCGGGAGTGAACAGGTAGGCGCTGCCCAGTTGCACCGCCGAGGCGCCCAGGGCGAATGCCGCGACAATCCCGCGCGCATCGCCAATGCCGCCGGTGGCGATCACCGGTACCTTCACCGCATCTACCACCTGCGGCAGCAAGGCAAACAGGCCGACCTGGGTGTTGAGGTCGTCGCTGAGGAACATCCCGCGATGCCCCCCGGCTTCATAGCCCATGGCGATGATCGCGTCGCAACCATGCTGTTCGAGCCAAATGGCTTCCTCGACGGTGGTGGCCGACGAAAGGATTTTCGCCCCGGTGGCCTTTACCCGGTCCAGCAGGGATTTTTCCGGCAGGCCAAAGTGGAAACTGACCACCTTGGGACGCATCTCCTCCAACACCCGGCAGGCGGCATCATCGAAGGGGGTGCGGTTGGACACCGGGGTTGGTGCGTCGAAGTCGACGCCCAGTTCCTGATAATACGGCTTGAGCCGTTGCTTCCAGGTCTCGGCCCGCTGTTCGTCGAAGGCCGGCGGCTGGTGACAGAAAAAGTTCACGTTGAACGGCTTGTCGGTCTGTTCGCTGATGGTCGTCAGCGCCTGGCGCAACTGCTCGACATCGAGCATCGCCGCCGGCATCGAACCCAGCCCGCCGGCATTGCAGGTGGCGACCACCATGGCCGGCCCGGTCACCCCGGCCAGCGGCCCCTGGATGATGGGCAGCTCGATACCGAGCAGATCAAGAAGGCGAGTGTCTGGCCACTGGCTCATGTGCGGGGTCTCCGACGGCAGAAGGAAACAGCGTTTTTAGCAGGTGTGGGCCGGCGAGGGCCAGTCGAGTTTTTCAATCGCCCTCCGCAACTTGATCCCGTCGGTGGGAGGGTTACCATGCGGCTTCAGTCATCAAGGAGCCTGACCCATGGACGTGAAACTCAAGACCGTCGAACCCTTCACCGTGGCCGGTTTGCAGGTGCGTACGCGCAACACTGACGAGCAGCGGCCCGACACGGCGAAGATCGGCCCGATGTGGCAGCAGTTCTTCAACGAAGGGTTGTTCGACCGCATCCCGGCCCGGCAGTCGGAGTCGTTCGTCTACGGGGTGTATTCCAACTACGAGTCCGACGCCACCGGCTACTTCGATGTGACGGCCGGCGTACAGGTGGATGCGACCAGCGCCGGTTACCCCGCCGTGGACATCGAGGGCGGGGATTACCTGGTGTTTTCGGCCAAGGGGCCGATGCCCGATTGCGTGATCCAGACCTGGGGCCTGATCTGGGCCTACTTCGCCGATAACCCGCAAACCCTGCGCCGTTTCACCACCGATTTCGAGGTCTACAGCGGCCCCGACTCGGTGGCGATCTACATCGGCGTTCAGTCCCCGGCCGAGCGCTCCAGCGCCAGCAACTGACGCTTGCGCTCCACGCCCCAGCGATAGCCCGACAGGTTGCCGTCGCTGCGCACCACCCGGTGGCAAGGGATCGCCACCGCCAGGCTGTTAGCGCCGCAGGCTTGGGCCACGGCGCGCACGGCCTTGGGCATGCCGATGCGCTGGGCGATCTCGGCGTAGCTGGCGGTGCTGCCCGCGGGAATGTCCCGCAACGCTTGCCAGACCCGTTCCTGAAAGGCGGTGCCGCGCAGGTCCAAGGGCAGGTCCAGGCCCAGGGCCGGTGCTTCGACAAAGCCCACCACTTGGGCAATCAACTGCTCGAATTCCCGGTCGGCGCCAATGAGGTTGGCCCGGCGGAATTTGTCCTGCAGGTCCCGCACCAGCGCGTCGGGGTCGTCTCCCAGCAGGATCGCGCACACGCCACGCTCGCTTTGCGCCACCAGGATCGCCCCGAGGGAGCATTGGCCGACGGCGAAACGGATGTCGGTGTTCTGCCCGGCGGCGCGGTAGTCCGTAGGCTTCATGCCCAACACTTTGTCGGCGGCTTCATAGAAGCGGCTGTTGGAGTTGAAACCGGCGTCGTACAGCGCTTCGGTGATCGTGCCGCCATCGGCCAGGCGTGCGCGTACCTTGCGTGAACGATGGGCGGCGGCGTAACCCTTGGGCGTCAGGCCGGTGACGGCCTTGAAGACCCGATGAAAATGGAAGGGGCTCAAGCCGGCGCTTGCTGCCAGCTCATTCAGGCCTGGCAGTTCCTCGGCCGCCTCGATCTGCCGGCAGGCCGCCGCGACTCGGGCCGCTTGTTGGGCGGCGATCTGGGTCTGGTCCCGGGCCACGCGCTTGCTGGGCCGGTAGCCGGCGGCCTGGGCCTGTTCCGGCGTGTCGAAGAATTCGACGTTGCGCGGGTTGGGCAGGCGCGACAGGCTGCTGGGGTGGCAATAGATGCCGGTGGTTTTCACGCCATAGACGAATTGCCCATCGGCGCGCGGATCCCGGGCGAGCACGGCGGCCCAGCGGGGATCCAGTTCAGGGGCAAGATTGTTCGAAGTGTTGTTCATGGTCGTTATCCCATTGGCCCGTTTTGCCTACAGTAGCGAGCCATCCACGTGGCGACACTCCGGGTCTTGCGGTTGAATTCTGCACCTTCATCCGGCGGTGCGAAACGTCAGGTTGATCCGCTGGGCCCCCAGGCGCGGGTGTTGTCCTTCCTTGAGCGGCAACACGCCGTGGTAACGCAACCGGTCCACGCCGCCCCAGACCACGATGTCACCATGGAGCAGCGGGATGCGCAGGCTCTTGTCGCTGCGCTCGAAGCCGCCGAACTGGAACACCGCTGGCAAGCCCAGGGAGATCGAGACGATGGGCGCGGCGAGGGAGCGTTCGTCCTTGTCCTGGTGCAGCGACATCCGCGCGCCAGGCACGTAGCGGTTGATCAGGCAGCTGTCGGGTTCGAAGTGCTCGAACTGCGCCTGCCGGGCGGCGGCCTGGGCCAGTTCGCGAAACACCGCCGGCATGTCGGGCCAGGGGTGGCCGGTCTGCGGGTCATGGGCGGTGTAGCGATAGCCGCTGCGGTCGGTGGTCCAGCCCAGGGCGCCGCAACTGCTCAAGGCCACCGACATGGTAAAGCCACCGGGCGTGACCATCTGCCGGAACGGCGCAGCCTGCAGGACGCTTTCCAGCGCCGGCAGCAAACGGTCGAGCCAGGGCAAGGCGAACCCACGCAGCACGAAGGATTGTTGGCCAATCTGTTCGATCTGGCCGGACGTGGTGGGCGCCTGGTCGGCGAACAGGTCCAATGTGATCGGTGTGTCGTTACTGCGCATCATGAAAAATGATTCCCAGGGTGTGCCGTCTGCCGCTGTGCACGCGGCTGACGCCATGGCGCATGTTCACCCGATAATAACCGCGAACGCCTTTGACTGGCCGTTGGTGCACGGCAAATACCACGGCGTCGCCCTGTTTCAGATCGATGACCTGGGGCCGCGACTGCATGCGCGGGCGCTGTTCAGTGAGGACAAACTCGCCGCCGGTAAAGTCCTGGCCCGGTTCCGACAACAGGATCGCGACCTGCAAGGGGAACACTTGCTCGCCATACAGATCCTGGTGCAGGCAGTTGTAGTCCTGCGGACCGTATTGCAGCAATAAGGGCGTCGGACGCGATTGTCCCGCAGCGTGACAGCGTTGGATGAAGTCGGCGTGCTGGTCGGGATATCGCCCTTCAAGGCCCATGCATTCGTTCCAGCGGTTCGCCAGCGGCACCAGCATTGGGTACAACGCCTGACGCAGCTGTTGGATGAGGTCCGGTAGCGGATAGCGGAAATACTGATACTCGCCGCGCCCGAATCCGTGGCGGGCCATGATCACCCGAGAACGAAAAAGCCCGCTCTCTGCGTATAAACCGCTGAGCATTCGACATTGCGTGGCGGGCAGCAGGTTGCGGATGAGCGCGCTGCCGTCCTGCTCGAGGCTGTGTTCCAGGGCCGACCCATCCAGGTGATTTATTCGTTGGGTCAGTGAGGGCAGATGCGGGGGGGTGGGCATGATGACAATCCTTGGTGCAAAGGATTGATCAGTCTGGGGAGTGCTTCGTTGGTCAACACTCCGGTTCTTGCGATGCATCAATGTCTTGAGTCGCTCCCGTCAGCAGGCACGACGAATCCTCTGTGGCGAGGGAGCTTGCTCCCGCTCGACTGCGCAGCAGTCGTAAAACCTGCCAGCGCGGTCTGCCTGCAAGAATGCACCAGACAATGGGGCGGCTTCGCCGCCCAGCGGGAGCAAGCTCCCTCGCCACAAAAGCATTGTGCCGCCTTGATGCCACAAAATTTATCAGGGTGAGTCTTTACAGCGCTTTACTGACACTGACGTCGCTGATTACATCGTCGGTTTCGCCATGCAGCTTTTGCAACGCGGCCCGGGCTTCTTCCTCGGTGCCGGTTTCCATCTGCGCGAATTCGAAGCGGCGTTCGCCGTTTAGCTTGTACTTGATGACATATTTGGTCGTCTGGGCCACGGTTTTGCCTTTCTTGAAAGGGCGATGCTCAGCTCAGTTTCGAGCTGGAACGCCGGATGATTTTGATCTTGTGGGTCAGGGTCGGCTTGCGCGTGACGCTGATTGCACGGCGGTTGACGGTGTCGATGGTGATGTTCCAGAAACCGGTGCTCGGCGCTGTGATCCTGGCCGGGAACGTGTCGAACGCGCCACCGTGATAGGTGTGCCGGCCGCCGTTCTTGAAGCTGCGGAAGTTGGCGTCGTTCATCAAACGGATGTTGCACATTTGGGAGCATTCGATGACGACAATGTCGTCTTCGTTCAGGTGCTCGCGCTGGTGAATGAATTTCATGGGCGCCTCCAGAAGGGCTTTTTCTACAAAATCAAAACGATAGCAAAGGGCAATGAGGCGCAGTTTATCAGCCTCGAGTGTTAATATCCGGCTCGCGCTCCAGGCTTTGTTCATTTATCGCAGGTGGCGGGGAAAAAAAGCGGTTCGGCGCCGGAGCAAAACGGCGTCTGCACTGTCGGAGGATCTTTATTGGAGGAAACATATGAAGCGCAGCGTGTGGGTGTTGGCATTGGCCATGAGTGGATGTGCATCGGTATCGGACATCAATCAGACGCCTCCCACCATGAGCGTCATCTCCGGAAAGAAACCACACGAATATGCCAAGTGCGTTGCCGACAAGCTGGCCAGCAGCCGTGGCTCGCTGCAAATGGAGCCGCACAAGAGCGGCGTGCGGCTGATCGTGCCGGGCAAACTGTCGTCCTTGCCGGCGGCGGTGTTCGACATTGACGAGCGTTCCAGTGGCAGCAGCATCAAGCTGCACGAAAGCATGTCCAACGTGCCGGTGCGTCCGGGCGACGTGCAGGATGCGGCCAACGCCTGTATTTCCGGCTGAGCACCGTCAGCGCCTGACGAGCGGGCGGCCATCGGCTAGACTGGTGCCCTCGACAAAAAATGCCGCCACGGTCAACGTTGGCGGCATTGTCATTCATGGAGTCAGTCGATGAAACGCGAGCAGGTGCGCGAGCGCCATGCAGAAGGCCTTATTTACGCCACCCACGTGATTCAGAACCCGGCGAACCCGGGCGAATGGGTGGTGTTCTTCAAGAAAAGCGCAGGGCGCAGTTTTTTCCTGGTGGATGAGCAGGACGAAGTCGAGTCCTTCAGCCAACTCGATGACCTGATCGAGACCATACGCGGGCTGGGCATCAAGACCGCCGAGATCCACATCTAGTGTCCTGTATCGTAGATACAGGACACTCGCTTATTTACAGACCACCACGACACTGCGGCTGCTGAAGTTGCCGACGTCGACGCCCAGGGTCTTCTCGCTTTCCTTGGCCTGGGGCGTGCCGTCGGTGCCGACGATGCGGTAGCCGGTGCCGGCACAGGACGCATCGGCCTTTTCATAGCAGGTCGCCCAGGAATTGGCCTCGCCCGAGCAGTCGATGGTCAAGCCCTGCTCGCCATTATCGAGATAGGTTTTTTCGGCCGAGGCACAGCCCGCCAGGGCCAGGACTGTAAACAGCGCCAGAAGTGTCTTCATGGGATCGTCATCGAGGAGGAAAGGGCAACGGCGAGATTATAGCGAATGGCCATTGCGGTACAGCGAAACCGGCCTCATTCGATGCCCGGGTGGCATTTACTAGAGGCCGGTCTGTTTATTTCTTGCGGCGGGGGCTGCGTGCGGGGGCGCTTTCGCGTTCATTCGTCGCTGGGGCAGCGCGTTCGTCCTGGAATACCGCAGCCACTTCCACTGCCATGGCCTTGCTAGGCAAGGGACCGGCGACCTGCTCGCCGTGGTAGTTGATAATCCACCACTGGCCGTCCTTGCCCTGGCTGACCGAATAACCGTTTGCGTTTCTTGCCGACATCTAGCTGCCTCAATTGGCGTGATCAAGGGCGTCATGATACGTCAAATGCTCGCAAACAGCGCTCACTGGCGTACAGTGGACCGCTGCTGCCATCGAAACGAAAGGCGATTGAACTATCCGCCGTTTTTTATTTCTCTATGATGGCACCGGTTGGCCAGTGCGGGCATTGTAAGGTGCCCGTCGCCTGATTAGACTGCGCCGAAACTCGTACACACCGCCTTTTCAAGGACTTATATGATCAAGAAATGCTTGTTCCCAGCAGCCGGTTACGGTACTCGCTTCCTGCCAGCGACTAAAGCCATGCCCAAAGAAATGCTGCCGGTGGTGAACAAGCCACTGATCCAGTACGGCGTCGAAGAAGCCCTCGATGCGGGCCTGACTGAAATCTCCATCGTGACTGGTCGTGGTAAACGCGCGCTGGAAGACCATTTCGACATCAGCTACGAGCTGGAAAACCAGATCAAAGGCACCGACAAGGAAAAATACCTGGTCGGCATCCGCAAACTGCTGGATGAGTGCTCGTTCTCCTACACCCGCCAGACCGAAATGAAAGGCCTGGGCCACGCGATCCTGACCGGCCGCCCATTGATCGGCGACGAACCGTTCGCCGTGGTCCTGGCGGACGACCTGTGCGTCAACCTCGAAGGCGACGGCGTCCTGACCCAGATGGTCAAGCTGTACAAGCAGTTCCGCTGCTCCATCGTGGCGATCCAGGAAGTCGATCCGCAGGAAACCAACAAGTACGGCGTGATTGCCGGCGAAATGATCCGCGACGACATCTACCGTGTGCACAGCATGGTTGAAAAACCAAAGCCTGAAGACGCACCGTCGAACCTGGCGATCATCGGTCGCTACATCCTGACCCCGGATATCTTCGACCTGATCGAACAGACCGAGCCAGGCAAGGGCGGCGAAATCCAGATCACCGACGCCCTGATGAAACAGGCCCAGAACGGCTGCGTCATGGCCTACAAGTTCAAGGGCAAGCGTTTCGACTGCGGTGGCGCCGAAGGCTACATCGACGCGACCAACTTCTGCTTCGAGAACTTCTACAAGACCGGCAAGGCTTACTGATAGCCGCCGCGCCTTGAAAAACGCCCCGACTGGTTCGGGGCGTTTTTTTGCGCGGGGAAAGTCTCTCGCACACAAGCAAACCCCCTGTGGGAGCGAGCTTGCTCGCGATCGCAGTGTGCCAGCCAACATCAATGCTGCTGATCCGACGCCATCGCGAGCAAGTTCGCTCCCACAGGAATTGCGTTTAATCCAGCCCGGCTGGCTTTTTCGTTTTCCGCCCCCATAACCCACCGCAACGCTGCCTCAGGTGAAAACAGCAGGTATGCTGATGACCTGCCGAAGGAGATAGAAAATGGCCTATGATTTTGACTTGTATGTGATTGGCGCCGGTTCCGGTGGTGTGCGGGCTGCGCGGTTCGCCGCCGGTTTTGGGGCAAAGGTGGCCGTGGCGGAAAGTCGCTATCTGGGCGGGACCTGCGTCAACGTGGGCTGCGTGCCGAAAAAACTGCTGGTCTATGGCGCGCATTACGCCGAGGACTTCGAGCAAGCGTCGGCCTATGGCTGGACGGCGGGCGAGGCGAGTTTCGACTGGGCCACGCTGATCGCCAACAAGGACCAGGAGATCAATCGCCTCAACGGCATCTACCGCAACCTGCTGGTCAACAGCGGCGTCACGTTGCACGAAGGTCACGCCAGGCTGACCGGGCCCCATGAGGTCGAGATCAACGGCCAGCGTCACACCGCCAGGCATATCCTGATCGCCACCGGCGGCTGGCCGGTGATCCCGGACATTCCGGGGCGCGAGCACGCCATCAGCTCCAACGAGGCATTCTTTCTCAAGGAGCTGCCCAAGCGCGTCATCGTGGTGGGCGGTGGCTACATTGCGGTGGAGTTCGCCGGGATCTTCCACGGCATGGGCGCGCAGACGTCGTTGCTGTATCGCGGCGAACTGTTCCTGCGCGGTTTCGACGGTGCGGTGCGCAAGCACCTGGCCGAAGAACTGACCCGTCGTGGCTTGGACCTGCAATTCAACGCCGACATTAAATCCATCGAAAAACTGGACGACGGCAGCCTGAGGGTCGAGCTCAAGGATGGCCAAACGTTAATCACCGATTGTGTGTTCTACGCCACCGGCCGACGACCGATGCTCGACAATCTCGGCCTGGAAAACACCACCGTCGCGGTGGACGAGAAGGGTTTCGTCAAGGTCAACGAAAAATACGAGACCACCGAACCGTCGATCCTGGCCATTGGCGACGTGATCGGTCGCGTCCAGCTCACCCCTGTCGCCCTGGCCGAAGGCATGGCGGTGGCGCGGCGTCTGTTCAAGCCCGAGCAATATCGACTGGTGGATTACCGGATGATCCCCACCGCCGTGTTCAGCCTGCCGAACATCGGCACGGTGGGCCTGACCGAGGAGCAGGCCAGGGAAGAGGGGCATGAGGTCGAGATCTTCGAAAGCCGTTTCCGGCCGATGAAGCTGAGCTTGACTGATTGCCAGGAGCGCACCCTGATGAAACTGGTGGTGGATGCCCAGACCGACAAGGTCCTGGGTTGCCACATGGTCGGCCCGGATGCCGGTGAAATCGTCCAAGGCTTGGCCATCGCCCTCAAGGCCGGTGCCACCAAGCGCGACTTCGACGAGACCATCGGCGTGCACCCGACCGCCGCCGAAGAGTTCGTGACGATGCGTACGCCCGTCGCCTGACGCGGCCCGTAGCCGTTGCGTAGGAGCTGACGAGTGCAACGAGGCTGCGATCTTTCCCCCAGACACTTGAGTCCCAAGCGGAAGATCGTAGCCTTCACCAGTACCTACAGATTTTTTCTATCTATATAGATTCCTGATAGCCAAAACCAATCATTCACATCAGGTTTGCCAATGAGCCAGCCGGGGGATGAGTGGTTAAGATTCCCTCCATCAACTTCTCAACCCTGATGGAGAAACATCGATGCCTATCATCAACAGCCAAGTTAAACCGTTCAACGCTACCGCTTTCAAAAACGGCGCATTCGTCGAAGTCTCGGATGCCGACCTGAAAGGCAAGTGGTCTGTCGTGTTCTTCTATCCGGCCGACTTCACCTTCGTTTGCCCAACCGAGCTGGAAGACCTGGCCGACAACTACGCCGAATTCCAGAAGTTGGGTGTCGAGATCTACAGCGTCTCCACCGACACTCACTTTGCTCACGCTGCCTGGCACAACACTTCGCCAGCCATCGGCAAGATCCAGTACACCATGATCGGCGACCCGACCCACGTCATCTCCCGCAACTTCGACGTGCTGATCGAAGACGTCGGCCTGGCTGACCGCGGTACTTTCGTGATCAACCCTGAAGGCCAGATCAAGATCGTCGAGATCAACGACGGTGGTGTAGGCCGCGACGCTTCCGAGCTGCTGCGCAAGATCAAGGCCGCTCAGTACGTTGCCGCTCACCCGGGCGAAGTCTGCCCAGCCAAGTGGAAAGAAGGCGAGGCCACCCTGGCTCCGTCCCTGGACCTGGTCGGCAAGATCTAAGTCTGTGAGTCATCCGAGGGCGATCCGCTCTTAATCAAGTAAGCCGCTTCGCCCCAAAAACGCCCGGGCGAGATTCGCTCGGGCGTTGTTTTTTTCTGAATTCACAAAATGGAAATCGCCCGTATGTTGGACGCCAATCTTAAAGCTCAGTTGAAGTCATACCTGGAACGGGTCACCCAGCCGATCGAGATCGTCGCCTCCCTCGATGACGGTGCGAAATCCCAGGAAATGCTCGCGTTACTCCAAGACGTTGCCAGTCTTTCCGACAAGATTACCTTGCTCGACAACGGTACCGATGGGCGCAAGCCGTCGTTTTCGTTGAACCGCCCGGGCGCCGATATCAGCCTGCGTTTTGCCGGCATCCCCATGGGCCACGAATTCACTTCGCTGGTGTTGGCCCTGCTGCAAGTCGGCGGCCACCCATCGAAGGCCAGTGTCGAGGTCATCGAACAGATTCGCGCCCTTGAAGGCGAGTTCAACTTCGAGACGTATTTCTCGCTGTCGTGCCAGAACTGTCCGGACGTGGTCCAGGCGCTGAACCTGATGGCGGTGCTGAACCCGAACATTCGCCACGTCGCCATCGACGGCGCGCTGTTCCAGGCCGAAGTCGATGAACGCCAGATCATGGCCGTGCCCAGCATTTACCTGAACGGCGTGAACTTCGGCCAGGGCCGCATGGGCCTGGAAGAGATTCTCGCCAAGATCGACACCAGCGGCATCGAACGCCAGGCTGAGAAAATCAGCGCCAAGGATGCTTTCGATGTGCTGGTGGTCGGCGGCGGCCCGGCTGGCGCTTCGGCGGCGATCTACGCGGCCCGTAAAGGCATCCGCACCGGTGTGGCGGCCGAACGTTTCGGCGGCCAGGTGCTCGACACCATGGCCATCGAGAACTTCATCTCGGTCCAGGAAACCGAAGGGCCGAAACTGGCCGTTGCCCTGGAAGAACACGTCAAGCAGTACGACGTGGACATCATGAACCTGCAGCGTGCCGACGCCTTGCTGCCGGGCAAGGACGGCAGCCTGCATGAAATCAAGTTCGCCAGCGGTGCGAGCCTCAAGGCCAAGACCGTGATCCTGGCGACCGGTGCCCGCTGGCGCGAAATGAACGTGCCGGGCGAGCAGCACTATCGCAACAAGGGCGTGGCGTACTGCCCGCACTGCGACGGCCCGTTGTTCAAAGGCAAGCGCGTGGCGGTGATCGGCGGTGGTAACTCCGGCGTCGAGGCGGCGATCGACCTGGCGGGTATCGTGGCCCACGTCACCTTGCTGGAGTTCGATGTGCAATTGCGTGCCGACGCGGTGTTGCAGCGCAAGCTGCACAGCCTGCCGAACGTGGCAGTGGTGACCAACGCCCAGACCACCGAAGTGACGGGGGACGGCCAGAAGGTCAATGGCTTGCGCTACAAGGACCGTCCGAGCGGTGAAGTGCGGGACGTGGAGCTGGAAGGGATCTTCGTGCAGATCGGCCTGTTGCCCAACACCGATTGGCTCAAAGGCACCGTCGAGCTGTCGCCGAGGGGTGAGATTATCGTCGATGCCCGTGGTGAAACCTCGATCCCAGGCGTGTTCGCCGCCGGTGACGTGACCACTGTGCCGTACAAGCAGATCGTGATCGCCGTGGGCGAGGGCGCCAAGGCTTCGCTGAGTGCCTTTGACCACCTGATCCGCACCTCCGCGCCGGCATAAACAGCCGAAAGCGGCAAGACAAAACCCCAGGGGCCATGGCTCATGGGGTTTTTTATCGACCATCATTCTGTGGGAGCGAGCTTGCTCGCGATGGCGGTGGGGCAGCTTGCCTCAATGCTGAATGTGCTGCCCTCATCGCGAGCGAGCTCGCTCCCACAATGGACATCAGTACAGCTTACAGCGGCGCAGGTTGGATGATTTCGACCCAGTAGCCATCCGGGTCCTTGATGAAGGCCAGGCTTTTCATGCGGCCATCGGTCAGGCGTTTCTGGAAGTCGCAGCCCAGTGCTTCGAAGCGCTCGCAGGCCGCGACGATGTCCGGTACCGAGATGCAGATGTGGCCGAAACCGCGTGGGTCGGTGTTGCCGTTATGGTAGGCGAACGCCGGGTCGCTTTCGGTGCCGTGGTTGTGGGTCAGTTCCAGGATGCCAGGGATCGATTTCATCCATTCGGTACGCGCCGCCGCGTCCGTCGGGATCTGGTTCTTGTCCACCAGCGCCAGGAAGTACAGGCTGAATTCGGCTTCCGGGAAGTCGCGTTTTTCCACCAGCGAGAAACCCAGCACGCGGGTATAGAAATCCAGGGACTTGGTGATGTCCTTGACCCGCAGCATGGTGTGGTTGAAGACGAACCTGGCCGTGGCGGCGTCAGGTTGTGCGGTGACGCCAGGGAAAGTATTGAGTTCGTGCAGGCTCATGGGCCCTCCGGAAAATAAGTGGGGCAAACGGCATCGCAAGCGTGGTCGCGACGGTTCCTGGGCTTGCGTCAGACGGCTTCCTTGCAGGTACGCCCATGATACGCAAGGGGCGCGGCATCGCCAAACCACACGTGGCTATTGCCTGGTGCTGCCCCGGGCTTCAGACTTTACGATTCGTCCTTGAGTGGCCTCGCAATGATTCGACCGTTCCTTTCGCTGTTTGTCCTGCTGTTTGCCAGTGTTGCGAGTGTCGGTGGTGTCCAGGCCGACGAACCGCAGATCCTGTGGCCCCAGGGCTGGGTCGTCGAACCGCTGCCGGCAGACGCATCGGCCTCGGCGCCACCCGGAACCCTGCGCCAACGGGCAACCAAAAGTGATCCCGCAGGCAACGCCGTGATGGTCATGGAACTGACCACCACCCCCGTCGAGCCCGATCATCAGGTCAACTTGCAAGGCGTATTGTTGGAAATGCGCAAGTCAATCCAGAAGGATTTTTTCCAAGGGGGTTACCAAAGTGTATGCACTAAGGTCCATGCCTCAATGTTGGGCGGTGTAACTGCATTGGAAACCACTTGCACGATCACGCAAAACGGACGACATGTATTGTCTCAGGCACTCGTCGCGGCACTAAATGAGGGCAAGGCTTATGTGCTGTCCTATGCAGGGCAGGCGCAGGTGTTTGTTGAAAGCCAGGATGAAATACAGTCGGTGCGAAACAGTTTGAAACTATGACGTCTTCAGCGTAATACGCCAATGGGTTTAATCCTAAAGTCCTGCCCATAAAAAAGCCCTGAGTGTTCAGGGCTTTTTTGCGTCTTGGGGGGTTGTCAACCACGCACTGTCAACCACGCAGCCAAGAATCGACGGTCTTTGCACCGTACTGTTCTTTCCAGGCTTTCAGGCCGCGGTGATTGCCGCCCTTGGTCTCGATCAGTTCGCCGGTGTGCGGGTTCTGGTAAACCTTTACCACGCGCGCGCGGCGTGTCTTGGTGGGCTTGGTCGATTGCAGGCTCGCCTTGGATGGGTTCGGATCGAGGATCGCGACGATGTCGCGCAGGTTCTTGCCGTAGGTTTTCATCAGTCCCTGGAGCTTTTCCTCGAATTCGATTTCCTTCTTGAGCCCGGCATCGTTCTTCAGCGATTCCAGCTGCTTGAGCTGTTCTTGAAGGGCCTTTTCGGCTGCACGAAATTCAGCGAGTCTGGACAAAATGATTACTCCAATCAAAATATTTGGCTGATACCAACCGCAAACAAAGCTATAAGCCAAGCGCCTTGAAGCGACTCGGTGTTAATGACTCTCTCCTGTTATGTGGCACAGGTAGAAAAATTGTAGTAGTTAATCCAGAAAGTGTAAATCGTAACTTTTTCGTTATGTAACAACAGCAAACGCTTTTATCAATTGGCAGGACATCGTCAATAGATCGACGGCAGTTAACTGCCATTAGTGCCGGTCAAGGTCTCGACGAATGCCTGCCCGCTCATCGGTCGGCCAAATAGATAGCCTTGTAGAAAGTTCACCCCATGGGTGCTCAGGTAGTCGCTTTGTTCGACGGTTTCGACGCCCTCGGCAACCATATCCAGGCCCAACTTGCCCGACAGTTCGATGATGCTATCGAGGAGGTGGCGCGACAGGGCGTCGGCACCGATCATCGCGACAAAACTCTGGTCGATCTTCAGGAAGTCCACGTTGAACTGGCGCAAGTACGCCAGGCTGGAATGACCGGTGCCGAAATCGTCGAGGGCGATCTTGACGCCCAAATCCCTCAGTTGGTCGAACAGTTGTCGGGTCACGGCTGTCGGTTCGATCAGCTCGCGCTCGGTCAACTCCAGCACCAGGGTCATTGCTCCCGGCACGAAGGCATTGAGGAACTCGCGGCATTCGTCCACCAGCGCCAGATCCTGGCAGTGGCGGGCGGTGATGTTGATACCGACATGAAACGGCGCTTCGAGTCGAGGCGCAAGCGGCACCAGCAGATGCATGGTTTGCTGCATCAGCGCACGGGTCATCGGCACGATCACGCCACTGTGTTCGGCGAAGGGGATGAACAGATCCGGGCGGACCAGGCCTTCCTTGGGATGGTTCCAGCGCATCAGCACCTCGACGCCGGCCCAGCGTTTACTGTCGCTGTGCACGACTGGTTGCAGGTAGGGCACGAACTCGCCGGCTTCCAGCGCCCGTTGCAATTCACGGCTGGGAGACGAGGCGCGCTGTTGCAGCCAGTGTCCGAGTGTCCCGGCCACAACGCCGAAGAAAATCAGCAGGCTGAACAGCGGCGGATATTCCCTGGCCATGTAGCGCCAGGTTTCACCCTCGTCGAATCCGGCTTCCACATTGAAGGCGTAGCGCGCTGAACCCAGTTCGGTCTGGGCCACCGGCGACCCGGGCAAGGGCGCTGGCCGGACCTTGCCGTCCGCCGCCAGCCAATTCGGCCCGACTTGCAGCCGCAGCCGGGCCTGGCGGCCGATCAGGCGCAGGACGTTGGCCAGGTGATACCCGTCAAGGGTGGCCAAGGCGCCTTGCCGGCCTTCATTGAGCCGGTAGATCAGCAACGCGGTGTCCGGGGTCACCGGGTTGCCGTCCAGGAGCCACAGCGTGCCTTGGTGATAGTCGCTCGGGTTGACGCGTTCCTCGAAGGCCCCGAACAGCGAGCTGCAATAGAGGTTGTTGTCCCAGATCAGGTTGGTCGAGCGGACGAAGGGCCGGCGCGTCACCTGTTCGCGCAAGGCCAGCTTCACCGCTTCGCAGGGCTGGCCGGCCAGGGGCAATAGTTCACGGGCCGCCAACGCGGTGTTGTCGAGCATCAGTTCGATCTGCCGGACCGACTCCTCGGCGGTCTGCCGGGTGTGTTGCGCCAGCGTCCGTTCGGCTTGCATGTACAAAATGACCAGCCCCGACAGGATCGGCACCAGGCCGCAAAGCAGGGTGACCAGATAGCGACGGGGCCGGGTGTGCGAGCGGGTGGCGGTCAAGGGCATCGGCACAACCTGAGGGAAAGGGGATGAGGGGAGCGTCGGATGCCGACCATGATAGATGGCCTGTCGGTGACTTGCCTGTCTGTGGGCAGGCCCGCAATGAATCCCCCTCGCCACAGGTTTCGCGTTGTTCTCATTAGCGTGCGGTGTGAAACCATGAAAACCCTCGAACAAACCGTCCCGATTCCGTCGGACCTGCCGGTCTACCTGAAGCTCGCCATGGTCACCATGATCTGGGGCGGGACCTTCGTGGCCGGCCGGATCCTTGCCGATGTCTATTTTCCTGTGCAACAAACCCCTTGCGCGGTCGAAGGAAAAGGCGATTTGATACAGAAGGCGGACAAATCCGGTTACGCTGTGTAGAATCGATTTACGCATATAAGAATAACGTCTTCTGGCAGCAGAAGCCTCGCCCGCAAGAGCCTTGGGTCGACAATGAAGATACTTGGGTTTCAACTGATCTACGGCGATTTCCTCGCCCGCAGCGTTCGTGGCATTTCCTGCGCGCCGCCCCGTGTCCCCAGCATTGCCTGCAACTAACGTTTTTTGTTAATTGACCAGAATGATGAGGCGCCGACATGGCAGATCTATACGAAAACCCCATGGGCCTGATGGGCTTCGAATTCATTGAATTCGCATCCCCGACCCCCAACACCCTGGAGCCGATCTTCGAGATCATGGGCTTCACCAAGGTGGCTACCCACCGCTCCAAGGATGTGCACCTGTATCGCCAGGGCGCGATCAACCTGATCCTCAACAACGAACCCCACAGCGTGGCGTCGTACTTTGCCGCCGAGCACGGCCCATCGGTGTGCGGCATGGCGTTCCGGGTCAAGGATTCGCAACTGGCCTACAAGCGCGCCCTGGAACTCGGCGCCCAGCCAATCCACATCGAGACCGGCCCGATGGAGCTGAACCTGCCGGCCATCAAGGGCATCGGCGGCGCGCCGCTGTACCTGATCGACCGTTTTGGCGAAGGCAGCTCGATCTATGACATCGATTTCGTGTTCCTCGAAGGCGTGGACCGCAACCCGGTGGGCGCGGGCCTGAAAATCATCGATCACCTGACCCACAACGTCTACCGCGGGCGCATGGCCTACTGGGCCGGCTTCTACGAGAAGTTGTTCAACTTCCGCGAGATCCGTTACTTCGACATCAAGGGCGAATACACCGGCCTGACCTCCAAGGCCATGACCGCCCCGGATGGCATGATCCGCATCCCGTTGAACGAAGAGTCGTCCAAGGGCGCCGGGCAAATCGAAGAGTTCCTGATGCAGTTCAACGGCGAGGGCATCCAGCACGTGGCCTTCCTCACCGATGACCTGATCAAGACCTGGGACCACTTGAAAAGCATCGGCATGCGTTTCATGACCGCGCCGCCGGACACCTACTACGAAATGCTCGAAGGCCGCCTGCCGAACCACGGCGAACCGGTGAATGAATTGCAATCGCGGGGCATTTTGCTCGATGGTGCTTCCGAGCAGGGTGACAAGCGCCTGCTGCTGCAGATCTTCTCGGAAACCCTGATGGGGCCGGTGTTTTTCGAATTCATCCAGCGCAAGGGCGACGACGGCTTTGGCGAAGGCAACTTCAAGGCGCTGTTCGAGTCCATCGAACGCGACCAGGTGCGTCGGGGCGTGCTGGCCACCGATTAACACCTGATCCATGAAAAAGCCCGCCCGGCAGTGATGTCGGGCGGGCTTTTTATTGAACGACGCAGACCTCCTGTGGGAGCGAGCTTGCTCGCGATAGCGGTGGGTCAGCTTGTATCGATATTGGCTGATCAGACGCCATCGCGAGCAAGCTCGCTCCCACAGGGCTCGCGTTGGCCTCAAGCCCTGCGCCGCTGCCGCACCAGGTGCTTGAAGCCTTCGAACACCAACACTGCCACGGCCATCCAGATGGGGATGTAGGTCAGCCATTCAGCGGCCTTGATGCTTTCGCCCAACAGCAGCGCAACGCCCAGCAGCAGGACCGGTTCGACGTAACTCAACAAGCCGAACAGGCTGAACGGCAGCAGCCGGCTGGCAACGATGTAGGACACCAGCGCGCTGACGCTGATCACCCCGAGCAACGGGATCAGCAGCGACAGCCGCGGGTATTGATCGAACACGTTGAAACCCTGTTCACCGCTTTGCACGAACCACAGCGCCACGGGCAGCATTAGGGTCATGTCCAGCCAGAGCCCGCCGAGGTTGTCGGTCTTGATGCGTTTGCGCAGGATGAAATAGATCGGGTAGCCGATCACCACCAGCAAGGTTGCCCAGGAAAAACCACCCACCTGGTACAACTCGTTGAACACGCCAAGGGTGGCGAAGAACACGGCGACTTTCTGCAGGTAGGACAGGCGCTCGCCATAGACGATGCGCCCGGTCAGGACCATCGACAGCGGCAGCAGGAAGTACCCCAGCGACACGTCCAGGCTGTAGCCATTGAGCGGCGCCCACATGAACAGCCACAGCTGCGCGCCCATCAGGGCCGAAGAGACGATTGCCGCGATCAATAGCCGTGGCATGGCGATCAGGCGGCGGAGCAGCGCCGTGACCAGGTGCCACTCCCGTACCATCAACATGAACACGGTCATGCATGGCATCGTCAGCAGCATGCGCCAGCCGAAAATCTCCAGGCCGGTCAACGGTGAGAGCAGCGAGGTGTAGTAGTACATGACGGCGAACAGCGCAGAGGCCGAGACCGATAGAGCGATGCCTTTGGACACTGAGGCCTCTTATTTTGATGGGCAGGAACACCGTTGTGGCGAGGGAGCTTGCTCCCGCTCGGCTGCGCAGCGGCCGCAACTGAAGGGGCCGCTGCGCGGCCCAGCGGGAGCAAGCTCCCTCGCCACGTTCTTGTTCGATGAATGATTATGACGTACGCGGAACTCGCCCCGACACGAAATGACTCACATCATTGAACCCCGGCGTCGACGCATGCCCCGGCGTCACCAGCGAATCGATGAAGGCTTCATCTTCCGCGCTGATCTTCACCGCCTGCGCCTTGATGTACGAATCCCACTGCTCCTCGGTGCGCGGCCCGACGATGGCCGAGGTCACGGCGCTGTTGTTCAGCACCCAGGCGATGGCGAACTCGACGATGCCCACGCCCCGGCCCTGGGTGTATTGCAGGATCTGCTGGGCAATGCGCAGGGACTCGACCCGCCATTCGGTTTCCAGGATGCGTTTGTCCTGGCGCCCGGCACGGCTGTTGGCGTCCGGTGCCACATCCGGCGCGTACTTGCCGCTGAGCACGCCGCGGGCCAGCGGGCTGAACGGCACCACGCCAAGGCCATAGTGCTGCGCCGCGGTGATCTGCTCGGTTTCCGCCTGGCGGTTGACGATGTTGTACAGCGGTTGGCTGATCACCGGTCGGTCGATGCCCAGGCTGTCGGCGATCCGGATCACTTCGGCGATGCGCCAGCCACGGTAGTTCGACAGGCCCCAGTAGCGGATCTTGCCCTGGCGAATCAAGTCGCCGACGGTCGACACGGTGACGTGCAGCGGGGTGTTGTGGTCTTCGCGGTGCAGGTAATAGATGTCCAGGTAATCGGTGCCCAGGCGCGTCAGGCTGGCCTCGATGCCATTGAACAGGTGCTTGCGGCTCAGGCCGCTGCGGTTGGGCACGCCATCCGGAGGGCCGAAGCCGACCTTGGTGGCCAGCACCCATTCGTGGCGGTGACGGGCGATCGCCTCGCCGACGATTTCCTCGGAGCGACCGTGGGTGTAGACGTCCGCGGTGTCGATGAAGTTGATGCCCTGGTCCCAGGCCTTGTCGATGATCCGCAGCGAATCCTCGGTGCTGGTCTGTTCGCCGAACATCATCGTGCCCAGGGTCAACGTCGAGACTTGCAACCCGGAATGGCCTAGCGTGCGGTAGCTCATGACAAGATCCTTTTATCCATGGAGAAAGGCTCAATCAAACCCCAGAACCACCGCGCGGATCAAACAGATTTATCAAACACCGCTGAATCCCTGTGGGAGCGAGCTTGCTCGCGATAGCGGTCGAACAGTCAACATCAATGCCGACTGATCCGGCGTTATCGCGAGCAAGCTCGCTCCCACAGGGAAAAATGGGCGTCAGGTGCGCAGGGTGCGGGTCATACGCAGCGCCAGCAGGCTGCCACACACGATCACCCCGGCGAGCAGGTACAACGCCGCGTCGGTCGAGCCGGTGGCGTCCTTGACCCAACCCACCAGGTACGGGCTGAGGAAACCGGCCATCTGACCCATGGAATTGATCAAGGCCAAGCCACCGGCGGCGGCTCCGGCGCTGAGCAGGGCGGTGGGCACCGGCCAGAACATCGGCAGGCCGGTGAGGGCACCCATGGTGGCAATGGACAGGCCGATGATGGCGATGGCCGGGGTGGTGGCGAAGTTGACGGCAATCAGCAGCCCGGTCGCGCCCATCAGCATCGGCACCACCAAGTGCCAGCGACGCTCCTTGTGCAGGTCCGCCGAGCGGCCCACCAGCAACATGAACACCGCTGCCAGCAGGTAAGGGATCGCACTCAGCCAGCCAATCACCAGGTTATCGCTGAAACCCAGGTTCTTGATGATCGACGGCAGCCAGAAGTTGATCGCATAAACGCCGCTCTGGATGCAGAAGTACACCAGGCCGAAGGCCCAGATCGCCGGGTTCTTGAACACCGCGAGCAACGAATCGGTGGCGTTTTTTGGCTTGTTGGCCAGGTCTTCGGCATGGTCGGCGGTGAGCACGGCGCGTTCCTCGGCGGTCAACCATTTGGCGTTGGCGAAGGTGTCGCTGAGCAGGAAGAACGCCAGAGCGCCGAGAATCACCGTCGGGATGCCTTGCAGCAGAAACATCCACTGCCATCCCGCCAGGCCGCCCTGGCCCGCGGCGAAGTGGTTGAAGATCCACCCGGAAAACGGGCTGCCCAACAGGCCGGACACCGGGATGGCCGACATGAACAACGCCATGATCCGGCCGCGACGGAATGTCGGGAACCATTGCGAGAGGTACAGCACCACGCCAGGAAAGAATCCGGCTTCGGCCGCACCCGTGAACAACCGCAGGGTATAGAACTGAGTGGGGGTGGTGACGAACAGCAGGCAGGTCGACAGCGTGCCCCAGGTGATCATCATCAATGCGATCCAGCGCCGGGGGCCGAACCGGGTCAGGGCCAGGTTGCTCGGTACGCCACACAGCACGTAGCCGATGAAGAAAATCCCGGCGCCGAGACCGTACACGGTTTCACTGAATTTCAAGGCATCGAGCATCTGCAGCTTGGCGAAGCCAACGTTGACCCGGTCGAGGTAGTTGAACAGGTAGCAGATGAAGATGAAGGGGATCAAACGCAGGGTGATGCGCTTGTAGACGGTATTCTTTTCGTCGTGGGTAGCCAGGAGGGCTGCTGCGCTCTGGGACATGGCGAGGTCTCTCTTTATTATGATTTTTGCGAGCCAGGGGGTAACGTTGACCGCCCCTTGAGTCTCGGCCAGCCCAAGGTCCGGTGTCTTTGTGCTTGAGCACAGGATTTGAATGCCGGTCCTGTGCGCCTGACCAACCCCATGCCTGATAACAACAATTCATGTCCCCTGCAAGGAACACCGCCCATGTTCGAACTCGATCACGACCTGGCACAGGACATCGTCGACCGGGCGATGGCGATCCTGCCGTATAACGTCAATGTCATGGACAATCAGGGCCTGATCCTCGGCAGTGGCGAGCGCGAGCGGGTCAATACGCGCCATGAGGGTGCGCAACTGGTCCTGGCCAATGGCCGGGTGGTGGAAATCGACGAGCACACCGCGATGCACCTCAAGGGCGTGCAGCCGGGAATCAACTTGCCGCTGATGCTCGATCAACGGCTGATCGGCGTCCTGGGCATCACCGGCGAGCCTGCGCAACTGCGTACCTATGCCGAACTGGTGCGCATGACCGCGGAGATGCTGGTGGGCCAGCGCAACCAGCAGGCCGAACAGCAATGGCGCCGCCAGCGTTGCGATGACTTGCTGGCGTTGCTGCTGGGGGACGCCGGGGATTCGCCACGACTGCTGGACGAAGCCCGGCAATTGGGGCTCAAGCCACAATTATCGCGGGTGCCGTACCTGTTCGAACTGGGCCTGGAGCACGGGTCCGGCCAGACCGTCGAGACATTGAGCGCCTGGCTGATGTCTCGCTACCCGGACAGTTGGTGCCTGACGTCGTCCGAATCTTCCTTGCTGTGGTGCCGGCCGGTGACCGCCTCGGTGGAGAACGAGCGCCTGCTGGGCAAGCTCGACGGGTTGGGCTGGTGCATTCTGCGCGTGGCGGTGGGCGGCCAGGCCGAAGGGCTCGCGGGCCTGCGTCGTTGCTACCGGCGAGTCGGGGACCTGCTGGCCTACGGGCGCGATGTGTTGCCGCAGTCGCGAATGCTGATCCTCAACCGTTATCGCTTGCCGGTGATGCTCTGGCGTCATCGCAGCGACGACGCCCTGGATGAATTGCTGACCCCGCTGCGCAAGGTCATCGCCAAGGACAGCAACGGCCAGTTGCTCGCTACCCTACGCAGTTGGTGCGAACACGACGGCCAAAGCCAGGCCTGTGCCGAAGCCCTGGGCATCCACCGCAACAGCCTGCGCTACCGCATGGAACGCATCGCCGAGCTCAGCGGCGTGGATCCGTTGCGGCTAGATGGGATGCTGGCGTTGTACCTGGGAGTGCAACTGTTGCCGCAGACCGAAAGCACACCGCTATAACCCTGTGGGAGCGAGCTTGCTCGCGATGACGGTGGCACATCCAATACCTGTGCAAGCTGACACACCGCTATCGTGAGCAAGCTCGCTCCCACAGTTTGATCTGCGGCACTACTTCTGTGGGAGCGAGCCTGCTCGCGATGAGGCCGGCAGCTTCAACCTGAATCCTCCTGGAAAACCGGTATTTGTGAAAGTGAACAATAATGCCCGGTGTCTTTTGTGCGGCAGACCGGCGTCACGGCTGCGGTCAACTGGCAGCATGGCGTGCATCGGAACCGGAGAATCATATGAAAATAGTCATCGCCCCCGACTCGTTCAAGGACAGCCTCAGTGCCCAGGGCGTCGCCGATGCCATTGCCCAGGGGTTGGCTCAGGTCTGGCCGGATGCCCAGTTGGTCAAGTGTCCAATGGCCGACGGCGGCGAGGGGACGGTGGAGTCGGTGCTGGCCGCCTGCAACGGTGAGTGGCGTCACACCCGGGTCCGCGGCCCCCTGGGCACTCCCGTCGAGGCCCGCTGGGGCTGGTTGGCCGACAGCCGCACCGCGATCATCGAGATGGCCGAAGCCAGTGGCTTGCAGCTCGTGCCACCGGAGCAGCGCGATGCCTGTTCCAGCAGCACCTACGGCACCGGCGAGTTGATCCGTGCCGCCTTGGACGAAGGGGCCGGGCGGGTGATCCTGGCCATCGGCGGCAGTGCCACCAACGATGGCGGTGCCGGCGCGATGCAGGCCCTGGGCGTGGCGTTGCTGGATGACCAGGGCCAACCCCTTCCGCCCGGCGGACTGGCTTTGGCGAACCTGGCGCGCATCGACCTGGGCGACCTGGATCCGCGCTTGTCCCAGGTCAGTTTCGAGATCGCCGCCGATGTCGATAACCCGTTGTGCGGGCCCCATGGCGCTTCCGCGGTCTTTGGGCCACAGAAGGGCGCCTCGGCCTCTCAAGTGCAGGCATTGGACCGGGCCCTGGGGCATTTTGCCGAACACTGCGCCCGGACGTTGAATAAGGACGTGCGTGACGAGCCGGGCAGCGGCGCCGCCGGTGGCCTGGGGTTCGCGGCCAAGGCGTTTTTGGGGGCGCAGTTTCGTGCCGGCGTGGATGTCGTCGCCCAACTGACCGGGCTGGCCGATGCGGTCAGCGGCGCCGACCTGGTGATCACCGGCGAAGGCCGTTTCGACGCCCAGACCCTGCGCGGCAAGACCCCCTTCGGCGTGGCCCGTATCGCCCGCCAGCACGGCGTACCGGTGGTGGTCATTGCCGGCACGCTGGGGGAGGGTTACCAGGCACTGTATGAGCATGGCATCGACGCCGCCTTCGCCCTAGCCAGCGGGCCGATGACCCTGCAAGAAGCCTGCGCCGACGCCCCGCGCCTGCTGAGCGAGCGCGCCCGGGATATCGCCCGGCTTTGGCGGGTGGCGGCCCGATAGCCCCTCACCACAAAAGCGCTGGCGCGGAGTGTGATTTGAGATAGGGTTGAGGCTGGACATCGCGCAACCAGGAGACGTACATGCGCTTTTCAGCCTTGACCCAACGCATCACCGGCGACGGTGCCGCTGCCTGGGATATTCACGACCGGGCGCTGGCCATGCGCGAACAGGGCATGGATGTGTTGCTGTTGTCGGTGGGCGACCCGGACTTCGACACGCCGCGCGCCATCGTCGACGCCGCGGTGGGCAGCCTGCGGGCTGGCGACACCCATTATTCCGACATCCGCGGCCTGCACACCCTGCGTTCCAGCATTGCCCGGCGTCACCGCCAGCGTTGCGGCCAACCAGTGGGCGCCGAACACGTCACCGTGTTGCCAGGGGCGCAATGCGGGGTGTATGCGGTCGCGCAATGCCTGCTCAACCCTGGCGACGAAGTCATCGTCGCTGAGCCGATGTATGTCACCTACGAAGCGGTGTTCGGCGCCTGCGGGGCAAAAGTGGTGCCGGTAGCGGTCCGCCCGGAGAACGGTTTTCGGGTCGAACCGGCGGACGTTGCCCGTCTTGTGACCCCGCGTACCCGGGCGATGCTGCTCAACAGCCCGAACAACCCGTCCGGTGCCAGCCTGCCGATGCCCACCTGGCAAGCCTTGGCGCGGTTGTGCATCGAACATGACCTGTGGCTGATCAGTGACGAGGTCTACAGCGACCTGATCTACGAAGGCGAACACATCAGCCCGGCCAGCCTGCCAGGCATGGCCGAGCGCACGGCGACAATCAACAGCCTGTCCAAATCCCACGCCATGACGGGGTGGCGCATCGGCTGGGTCATCGGGCCGCAGGCGCTGGCCGGGCATTTGGCGAACCTGTCGCTGTGCATGCTGTTCGGCTTGCCGGATTTCGTGCAACGCGCCGCCCAGGTAGCCCTGGAGCAGGATTTGCCCGAAGTGGCGCAGATGCACGAGCAATATCGCCAGCGTCGCGACCTGGTGTGCGCCATGCTCGATGACTGCCCGGGTCTCAAGCCGGTGCGGCCTGACGGCGGCATGTTCGTGATGGTCGACGTGCGCCAGACCGGCCTCGATGCCCAGGCGTTCGCCGAGCGGCTGCTGGACGGATATGGCGTGTCGGTCCTGGCCGGCGAGGCGTTCGGACCGAGTGCGGCGGGGCATATCCGGATTGGGTTGGTGGTCGATCAGGTGAAGTTGGCGGAGGCCTGCAGGCGGATTGCCTCGTGTGCCGGTCAGTCCTTACAAATGCGCTGAAGTTTCACAATGCTCAATCGCAGTGTATTCACAAAGAGCTCACGATCCAGAAAAGGGGGAATCCGGTAAAGCTTTGTAGGCAGTGTGTGAAATTGTGTAAGGGATTTAGCGCTGGGTGAGCGAGGGCGTATATCCTTGGCAGCTTGAGATTTTTCTGCGCCTGTTACACCGCTATCGCGAGCAAGCTCGCTCCCACAGTGGTTTTGTGTCGTCCCCAAGACTCTTGTGGGAGCGAGCTTGCTCGCGATAGCGGCATTGCCGGCGCCACAGCATTTTCTGGAAACACATGGCCAACATCCTCCTGGTGGAAGACGACACCGCACTCTCTGAACTGATCGCCAGTTACCTGGAGCGCAACGGCTATCAGGTCAGCGTCCTCAGCCGTGGCGATCATGTGTGTGAGCGGGCGCGGGTCGATCCGCCGGACCTGGTGATCCTCGACCTGATGCTACCGGGGCTGGACGGCCTGCAGGTCTGCCGCCTGTTGCGGACCGACTCGGCGACCTTGCCGATTCTGATGCTCACCGCCCGGGATGACAGTCACGACCAGGTACTGGGTCTGGAGATGGGCGCCGACGACTACGTCACCAAGCCTTGCGAGCCCCGGGTATTGCTGGCGCGGGTGCGCACCTTGTTACGGCGCAGTAGCCTCATCGAGCCGCAGACGGCCAACGACCGCATCCTGGTGGGCAACCTGTGCATCGACCTGTCCGAGCGCACGGTGACCTGGCGCGGGCAGGCGGTGGAATTGTCCAGTGGCGAATACAACCTGCTGGTGGTGCTGGCCCGGCATTCCGGCGAAGTGCTGAGCCGCGACCAGATCCTGCAGCGCCTGCGGGGTATCGAATTCAACGGTACCGACCGTTCGGTGGACGTGGCGATTTCCAAGTTACGACGCAAGTTCGACGACAACGCCGACGAAGCCCGCAAGATCAAGACCGTGTGGGGCAAGGGCTACTTGTTCAGCCGTTCCGAGTGGGAATGCTGAGCCGATGTGGAAGCTGCTGATCCGCCTGTACCTGGTCACCATCGTGTCCTACAGCGCGGCGATCTACCTGATGCCGGAACTGGTGGTGCGCCTGTTCCACGAGCGTTTCCTGACCTACAACCTCGATTATTCCCGGGGCCTGCAAACCTTGTTGGTCAAGCAATTCCGCGCTGTGCCCAGCGAACAGTGGCCGACGCTGGCGGCGCAGATGGACAAGGAGTTCGACCCGCTGCGCATTCAACTGGCCGCCATTGATGACAACGGTTTCAGCGCCGAGGAACAGACGCGTCTCAAGCGTGGCGAGAATGTGGTGCGCCTCGGTGACTGGGCCTGGCGAACCCTGGCGGCGGCGCCGCTGGATGAGCGCACGGCGGTGAAGATGGTCGTGCCGCCGGACCCGGCCGATGTCAGCTGGTTGTACTGGAGCATCAACGTGTTGATCGGCGCGACGATGCTGGCCTGCCTGTTGCTCTGGTTGCGGCCTCACTGGCGCGACCTGGAACGCCTGCGGCGCACCGCCGAGCGTTTCGGCAAAGGTCATCTGGGGGAGCGTACGCACATCGCCTCCAGTTCGAATATCGGCAGCCTGGCCCACGTGTTCGACACGATGGCGGGGGACATCGAGAACCTGCTCAACCAACAGCGGGATCTGCTCAACGCCGTGTCCCACGAACTGCGCACGCCCCTGACGCGGCTCGACTTCGGCCTGGCCCTGGCGCTGTCCGATGACCTGCCGGCACCCAGTCGCGAGCGTCTGCAAGGGCTGGTGGCGCACATTCGCGAGCTGGATGAGTTGGTGTTGGAGCTGCTGTCCTACAGCCGGTTGCAAAACCCGCAACGCTTGCCCGAACGGGTCGAAGTGGCACTGGATGAGTTTGTCGACAGCATCCTGGGCAGCGTCGACGAGGACCTGACGGCACCGGACGTGGTGATTGATGTGTTGTTGCATGGGACGCTGGAGCGTTTCGTGCTGGACCCACGGCTGACCGCACGGGCGTTGCAGAACCTGCTGCGCAATGCCATGCGGTATTGCGAAAAGCACATCCAGATCGGCGTGCTGGTGGGGGATCGAGGCTGTGAGATCTGGGTCGACGACGACGGCATCGGCATTCCCGACAGCGAACGCGAGCGGGTGTTCGAGCCGTTCTACCGCCTGGACCGCAGCCGCGACCGCGCCACGGGCGGCTTTGGCCTCGGCCTGGCCATCAGCCGCCGGGCTCTGGAAGCCCAGGGCGGCACCTTGACGGTGGAAGCCTCGCCACTGGGCGGGGCACGTTTCAGGCTGTGGCTGCCAACACCGCCCTGAAGCCTGTGGCGAGGGCGCTTGCTCCCGCTGGACCGCGAAGCGGTCCCAATGGCCCCTTACCCAAACAACCCCGCCGCAATATTGATCGAAAACCCCAGGATCGCCGTGTTGAACACAAACCCGATCAACGATTGCGCCAATACGATCTTGCGTAATTGCCGCGTGGCAACCCCCACATCCGAGGTCTGCACCGCGACCCCGATGGTGAAAGAGAAATACAGAAAATCCCAATAGTTGGGCGTGGTCAGCCCTTCGGCAAACCGCAACGCCGGCTCCTTGCCCTCCCAGGTGTAATACAGCCGTGCGTAGTGAACGCTGAAAATCACCCCGATCAGCAACCATGAACCGATCACGGTCATTGCCGTGAAGCCGTAATGCAACAGCTTGCCAGCGGCTTGCAGGTCGCGGCTGCCGGCCAGCTCGAAGGTGATGGTCGCCAGGCTGGCCAATGCCGCGACGCAGACCGTCAGCAGCACCAGCCCGGCATTTTCATCTTCAATTTCGGCGATGCGCTTCACATCGGGCGCCTTGGCCCGCACGGTCAGCCAGAACATCAGCACCAGGTAGGTCCAGACCCCGGCATTCCAGCCGATCAGGATCTTGCTGATGATCGAGTCTACGGGAGCCAGGATACCCACCGCCAGGCCAAGGACCGTGGCGCTGGAAAGACGCGGGTGAGTGCGGGCGAGGAAGGGCATGGAGGCTCACTGTCCGGAAAAGAGGCGCCTAGTAGTATGAGGCATCAAGCGAAGGGGCGACTGTCTATCGCGCTGGATTCGATCAATTGCACGCCCGCTTCCTGCATCCGCCGGATCGCCGCCTCCATCGAGCCCTCCCTGTCGATGCCCCGGCAGGCGTCTTGAGGTAGCCGGTCAAAACCGGTCGGGGTCTGGTGGTCCGCTTCCATGGCCCGGGGCCCGTGTGCAGACTGACTCACCGCTATCGCGAGCAAGCTCGCTCCCACACTGGATCTCCAGTGAATCTAAAACCTGCGCCCGGCCTAAATCCCACTGTGGGAGCGAGCTTGCTCGCGATGACGGCGGCTCATTCAACATTGATGCAAGCTGACCCACCGCTTTCGCGAGCAAGCCCGCTCCCACATTGGAGCTGCGGTGAACGCATGATGGATGGCTTGCAAAAAAATCTCCCGGCTCGGGGAGTGTCTTTCGTCGAAAATATTCCAGCGTTGATGGCTTTTTGATATTTGCTTCGTGCGTCCCTGTCACGATTCAGTACAATCGCCGACCTCTGACCGGGCATGGAAGCAGTACGGCTCTTCTGTTACGAGAAAAAACCATGCTCATCGGCAGTTATTCCCCCGCCCTTGTTTCGATTTCCTTGTTTGTTGCCGTGCTGGCTTCCTACACCGCGCTGGATCTGGCCGGGCGTATCGCGACCGCCCAGGGGCGTGCCGCGCATTTATGGATGACCGGGGGCGCGCTGGCGATGGGGGTGGGCATCTGGTCCATGCACTTCATCGGCATGCTGGCGTTCACCTTGCCGGTTGAGCTTGGCTACGATGTCTCGATCACCGCGCTGTCGCTGCTGACCGCCATTCTTTCCAGCGGTTTTGCCCTGTGGCTGGTCAGCCAGCCGCGATTGCCGGCGTGGCAGTTGGCATTCGGTGCACTGATCATGGGCGCCGGGATCAGCGCCATGCATTACACCGGCATGGCCGCGCTGCGGATGCAGCCGGGCATCGATTATGACCCGACGCTGTTCGGGGCTTCGTTGGTGATTGCTGTCGGCGCGTCGGCGGCGGCGCTGTGGATTGCCTTTCGCCTGCGCCAGAACAGCCCCCACGTGCGTCTGGCGCGCGCGGGCGCTGCGGTGGTCATGGGCATCGCCATCGTCGGCATGCACTACACCGGCATGGCCGGGGCGCGGTTCAGCGAGGGCAGTTTCTGTGGTTCTCTGGACGGCTTGAGCGGCAAGGGCCTGGACAATCTGGTGTTGATCACCACCCTGGCGGTGTTGGCCATTGCCTTGCTGACATCGATTCTCGATGCGCGCCTGGAAGCCCGCACCGCCGAGCTGGCCCAGTCCCTGACCCGGGCCAACCGGGAGCTGACGCAGTTGGCCCTGCACGATCCCCTCACCGGGCTGCCCAACCGTGTGCTGCTGGCCGACCGGATCGACCAGGCCATGCATCGGGTGCAAGAGCAGGGCGGCTGCTTCGCCTTGATGTTCATCGACCTCGATGGTTTCAAGCCGGTCAACGATGCCTTTGGTCACCACATGGGCGACCTGTTGCTGCGGGACGTGGCCCTGCGCCTGCGCGAAGACCTGCGCAGCCAGGACACCCTGGCGCGGATCGGTGGTGACGAATTCGTGCTGTTGGTGCAACTGGCCGAGCCCGACGATGCCCTGCGACTGGCGGCACGCCAGGTCGGCTTGATCGGGCGCACGTTCCGGGTGTCTGAGCATGACTTGCAGATCTCCGCCAGCGTCGGCATCGCCCTTTACCCTGGCAACGGTCAGAGCGCTGAAGAGCTGCTGATGAACGCCGACGCGGCGATGTACCACGCCAAGGGCGCCGGCAAAAATGGCTACAGTTTTTTCGACGCCTCGATGAACAGTAACGCCCGCAAGCAATTGCAGCTGTTGCAAGACTTGCGCATGGCCGTCGAACAGCGACAGTTCAGCCTGCATTACCAGCCCAAGTTCGACGCGGCCAATGGCCGTCCGGTCGGGGCCGAAGCCTTGTTGCGCTGGACCCACCCGACCCAAGGCCTGTTGATGCCCGACACGTTCATCGACCTGGCGGAAAAGACCGGGTTGATCATCCCTATCGGCGAATGGGTGTTGAACGAAGCCTGCCGGCAGATGCGCGAATGGTACGTGCTCGGTTATACCGACTGGCGCATCGCGGTGAACCTCTCGGCCTTGCAGTTCTGCCACACCGGTTTGGTGCAGAGCGTGGCCAAGGCGTTGGAAACGCACAAGCTGCCGGCCAACAGCCTGACCCTGGAAATCACCGAAACCACCGCCATGAGCGATGCGGACGCGAGCATGACGGTGTTGCAACTGCTCTCGGACATGGGCGTGGATTTGTCCATCGACGACTTCGGCACCGGCTATTCGAGCCTGATGTACCTCAAGCGCCTGCCGGCCAACGAGCTGAAGATCGATCGCGGCTTCGTGCGGGACCTGGAGCACGACAGCGATGACGCGGCCATCGTCTCGGCCATCGTTGCCCTCGGCCAGGCCCTGGACCTGCGGATTGTCGCCGAAGGCGTGGAGACCGACATGCAACAAGACTTCCTGACCCAGTTGGGTTGCGATTCGCTGCAGGGCTATCTGTTGGGCCATCCGCTGCCGGCCGAGCGTTTCCTGCAGGACATTCGCCAGGCGAAAACCATGGCGATAGCCTGACCCCCTCAGGAGACGATATCGAACGCCGTGCTGCCCAGCCGCTCGCCGTTGACCAGCAGGTGCACGGCATGCCGGCCCGCGTAGTGTTTGCGGGTGGTCAGCTCGCGAATATGTTGCGAACGGCTGAGGTTGACGCGACCCTGGGCGGGCAAGTCGAAGGTCTTGAGTTTGAAGACTTTGGCCGAGGTGCCGCCCGAGGCTTTCACGTAGTCGACGGCGTAGTCGATCACCAGGCGCTGGCTCTGCCCGAGGGTTGATTGCACCGTGAAGGACAGCGTGACCTGTTCTCCCAAGCGAATCACCGCCGGTGTCACCTGCAAATCCAGCACTTGGACCTGCGCCTTGCCGCCGGCGCCGATGACCCCCAGCGCCCTCGGGTTACCTTGTTTGATCAAGCTACGCAGCGCATGCCGGGCAATCCACGCGGTGTGGCGGTCTTGCAATGGCCAGCCTTCGATCTGGTCCAGCACCCAGTCGGGATGCTGCTTGGTGACGTCGTTGAGGTGGTTGGCCACGGATTTGCGCACATAAAGGCTCTCGTCGCCCTTGAGCGTGTCGAGGATCGCGGCGGCCAGGTCGGGGTTGGCCTGGATCGGTTCCAGGTGAAACGACCACGGCAGGCGCGGCCGACTACCTTCGCTGGCCAGGCGGCGCACGTGCTCGTTGGCGTCCAGGGCCCAGCCGTGCATGACCTTGAGGGTGCGCTCCAGATCGTCCCGCAAGAAGTGCCGCACGGCGAACTCCGACGAGCCGAACCGAGTGAAATACTGGAGCGCGTCCAACGACACGTCGAAGTGATTGCGGCCGTAAGACGCCACGTAGTGCGGCAGGAACATGCTGACGAACATGCTGTTCAGGCGCGGGGCCAGGGCGCGCAGCACCTCCAGCGACGCTTCATAATCGAGAGGCAGCACAGCGTGCAGGCACTCGCTGACCCGGGCCATGCGCTGCATCACCGACAACTCGGCCAGCCCGTCGTTGGCCATGCGCAAGAATGCCTTGGCGTCGAATGCCGGATACACCGCGCGCATTTCGCTGGCGATGTGTTCCAGGCGGGCGCTGTTGAAGATTTCCTTGAGGGCAGGGGAGGCAGTGGTCGGGGTCGTCATGGCAGGGTCCGTCGTGCAGGGGCTGTCACTATATCCCGTGGCGAGGGAGCTTGCTCCCGCTCGGCTGCGTTGTAGGAGCTGCCGAAGGCTGCGATCTTTTGATCTTTCGCTTGGGATTCAAGTGTTTTGGGAAAGATCGCAGCCTCGTTGTACTCGACAGCTCCTACGAGTTCCTACGAGCTTCTACGGTAAAAGGAATGATTTGCCGCCCGCGAAGTCCCAGATTCAGTCCCTCGAATAACTGGAGTTTTTTCTATGCGCAAACCCACCCTGATCGCCAGCCTGGTCCTGATTGCCAGCCTTGGAACAACCCTTGGGCCTGTTGCGCAAGCGGTCGAGAAAACCGGAGACGCCCTGGAGCATTCGCCGAGCAATGGCCGCAGGCTGGTGGAGAACGACCGGGTACCGGCGGACTACCAGCGCGCGGACAGGGCCATGAAAGACTGGAAGCAGAAGAAACTGGAACAGCCGACAAGCGAGCAGCAATGGGTGCAGATCGACGACAAGTACCTGCTGATCGAAACCGTGTCCGGCGCGATCGTCAAGATCGTACCGGCCACACGTTAAATCTTCAGAGCACTTCGCCTTTGTCCCATAGGTGAACCAACTCGCCGGGTGCCCGGTCCTCGGGCACCTGCAGCACCATCTCGTCGTCCTGGTCGTTGGCGCGATAACGCACCTCGATCTGGAAAAACCGCTGGTCGCCGCGCCCGGGCGTGGAGGAGGTCAGCGGCAGGCAGCCCTCCAGGACCGAACAGATGCGTGTGCGCTGGTCGAGGTCGCACTGGGCGAACTCGATTTCCCGTGGCCGGGTCAACGCATGGATGGCGGCCACGCCGCCCTGGCGCGATAGCCGTACCACGGCTTTGTCGTCGAGGTCTGGAAGGGTTTTCATCAGCTCTCCTGTGTCAGGTCGACGCCGACCTGGGCCCAGCCGTTCTGTACCGCTTGCACTTCCCGCGTGCCGAAGCGCTGGCGGGCATGCTCGACGGTCAGGCGGGCGAAGGCGCTGAAGGACGCGTCATTGGCCAGTCTTCGGTCGCACAAGGTTTCATACCAGATCCGGCCGGCCTTTTCCCAGGCAAATCCGCCCAGCGTGGTCGCTACCAGATAAAAGGCCCGGTTGGGAATGCCGGAGTTGATGTGCACGCCACCGTTGTCTTCACGGGTAATCACGAATTCGCGCATGTGCGCCGGTTGCGGGTCCTTGCCCAGCAGCGGGTCATCGTAGGCGCTGCCGGGGTTGGACATGCTGCGCAGGCCGTCGCCGTTGATCTTGTCGGTGAGCAGGTCGGCGCCGATCAGCCAGTCGGCCTGGTCGGCGGTCTGTTCGAGCACGAACTGCTTGACCAGCACACCGAACACGTCGGAGATGGACTCGTTCAGCGCACCGGACTGGTTGGCATAGATCAATCCGGCTTCGCTTTCGGTGACGCCATGGGCCAGTTCGTGGGCCACCACGTCCAGGGAGCGGGTGAAGCGCTGGAAGATTTCGCCGTCACCGTCGCCAAACACCATCTGTGCGCCGTTCCAGAAGGCGTTTTCATAGCCCTGGCCGTAATGCACGCTGCCCACCAGGGCGAAGCCTTTGTTGTCGATGGAATCGCGCCCCAGGACCTTCCAGAAAAAATCGTAGGTGGCGCCCAGGGCGTCGTAGGCCTCGTCCACGGCGGGATCGCCACTGGCCCGCTGGCCTTCCAGGCGTACCGGCTGGCCGGGCAGTTCCATGCTGTTCTGGGCGTCATGCACGCTGCGTTGCGGGTGTCCGGCCTTGCCGGGCTTGGGCAGCGCCGCCGCGACGGGCGGGGAGCTAGGCGGGCCAGGGTTGTGCCGCAGGTTGCGCACGTGGGTCAAGGTGCCGAGGGCGCTGGAGCGTTGCTGTTCGGAACCGTGGGCAATGATGCGATTGAGGATGTACGGTGGAATGAAGCCGTGGAGCGGACGAGAGTCGATCATCAGAAAATCCTTATCTGAAACGCAGGGTCGATACCCATGTGAACCGAATAGGTCGTTGCGGTTCCCTGATGCGTGGCAGACAACGTTTGCCATGCAGCCTGATTTCTGCGAAAACCCCGCGCCTGGATCACACGAGGGATACGCCATGAATGAAGAACTGCAAATCATCGACCTGCAACAGGGCGACGGCAAAAGCGTAGTCAAAGGTGCGCTGATCACCACCCAATACCGCGGCACCCTTGAAGACGGCACCGAATTCGATTCGTCCTACAGTCGCGGCAAACCCTTCCAATGCGTGATCGGCACCGGTCGCGTCATCAAGGGCTGGGACCTGGGCCTGATGGGCATGCAAGTCGGTGGCAAGCGCAAGTTGTTGGTGCCGGCCCACCTGGCCTACGGTGAACGGTCCATGGGCGCATACATCAAGCCCAACGCCAACCTGATCTTTGAAATCGAGTTGCTGGAAGTGCTGACCCGGGACGATTGAAGGATGCAGGAGCCGGTCCGCAGGCTCGTGTAGCAGGGGGACGTGTCCATGACGAGATGCTTTGATCGTGAGGGGAAAAGTGCTGCTACTATCTCCAGTTGATGCATGGCTTGATTCGTCCTGGAGCGAAATATGAACGCAGAGCGTCATGACGTAGGTGTGTCCCAAGTGGCCGCAGCGATTGCCGAGCCGGCCCGTACCCGAATGCTCTGCGCCTTGATGGACAGCCATGCCCGGACCAGCACTGAGCTGGCGAGCATCGCCGAGGTCAGCGCATCGACCGCCAGCGCCCACCTGACGAAACTCAAGGACCTGGCCTTGGTGCGGCTGCATGTCCAGGGCCGGCACCGCTATTACAGCCTGGCGGATCCCCGTGTCGCCCAGGCCCTGGAAGCACTGATGGTGATCGGCCAGAGCGCCGCGCCTACTTTCACGCCACGCACACCGGATCGCTTGCAATGGGCGCGCACCTGCTACGACCACATGGCCGGCACCCTGGCGGTGCGGCTGCATGATCGGATGATCGAGGCCGGGTGGCTGGTGGAGGTGCCAGAACAGGGCTATCGGTTGAGTGAAGCCGGTGTGGGGCTGTTCGAGGGGTTGGGCATTGACCTCCAGGTCGTCGCCGCGCAACGACGCCGATTCGCATGCCCCTGCCTGGACTGGAGCATGCGCCGTGAGCACCTGGGTGGGGCCCTGGGAGCGGCGTTGCTGCAAGTGGCGATCAAGCGCAAGTGGGTGATCCAGGACCTGGATAGCCGGGCGCTGGGCGTGACGGCCATTGGTCGTCGGGAGCTGGCGGGGCGGTTCGGGGTCAGTGCAGAGAGGGATGTCGAGCCCGCCATCGCCATCGCCATCGCGAGCAAGCTCGCTCCCACCATGGACCTGCGGCAAGCGCAGGATCTGTAGACAACGGATAACCTTGTGGGAGCGAGCTTGCTCGCGATAGCAGTATCAGCAGCCCCCTCGCTATCCGGTCATATGTTGGCGTCGATACTCATCCGGCGTGGTGCCCATCATTTTGCGAAACATGCTGATGAACGCCGAGGCGCTGCTGTAGCCCAGGTCCAGGCCAATGGTTTCCACGCTCTGGCCACGTTCGAGCAGGGCCAGGGCCTCGATGACTTTAAGGCGCTGGCGCCATTCCACCAGAGACATGCCCAGGTCCCGTTGGGCCCGGCGCATCAGCGTGCGTTCGGTGGTGTTGGCGGCGCGGGCCAGTTGCGGCAAGGAGCGCGGGTCGCTGGGATTCGCCTCCAGGGCCCGCAATACGGGGCCCAGCAGTGGATCATCCGAGAAGGGCAGGTAGCTACCGGCCTGGGGCGCCTGAGTCAGCTTGTCCACCAGCACCTGCAGCAAGCGCTGCTGCTCGGGTGTCTGGGGTTGGCTCGGCGGGTCGCTGCGCAGCTCTTCCAGCAACGCGCGGATCAGTGGACTCAAGGTCAGCGCGCAGGGTACGGCCGGCAGCGCAGCGCACAGTTCGGCCGCCAGGTACAACGAGCAATGACAGGCCTCATGCCGATTGAACCCAACGTGTTCCATGTCCGGCGGCAGCCAGATGCCGTACTGCGGTGGCGCCAGGTAGTGGTGCTGGGCGATCTCGATTTCCATCACCCCGCTGTAGGAATAGACGAACTCACCCCAGGCATGCCGATGCCGGGGATAAGTGGCGTGGGCCGGCATGCAGGCGCTGCGAAAGAAAATCGGCGAGGGCAGGGCCGCGTCGAACGGAGGCATTTTCAGATGTTGGGCTGGAGGCTGCATATCGACCGCAATGGCGGATTACCGGGATGGCTTGTCGGGTAATCACTATATCCAGCAAAGGTGTCAGGCAGACAATCCTTTCATCCATTTCTGCCCAAGGACCTTTCCCATGACCACCCGCCGCGCCCTGGATGGCCAGGTCAGTGCCCTGATGACTGGACTCTGTGCCATCTGGGGGTTCCAGCAAGTCGCGATCAAGGCCAGCGCCGCCGACATGGCGCCGATGCTGCAACTGGGCGTGCGCTCGGCCATCGCCGCGGTGCTGGTCTGGCTGTTGGTGCTGGCGCGGGGTGAACGCCTGTCCCTGGCCGATGGCAGTTGGCGTCCTGGCCTGTTGGTGGGGCTGTTGTTTGCCCTGGAGTTCGTGATGGTGGGCGAAGGCCTGCGTCATACGACGGCTTCGCACATGGTGATCTTCCTGTACACCGCCCCGATGTTCGCCGCCCTCGGCTTGCACTGGAAACTGCCGAGCGAACGCCTCAAGCCGGCGCAATGGTTGGGCATCGCGGTTGCCTTCGGCGGGATCGTGGTGGCCTTCAGTGGCGGCTCGGGGGCGGCGGGCGGCAGCTCGTTGCTCGGTGACGGCATGGGCTTGTTGGCCGGCGCGCTGTGGGGCGCGACTACGGTGACCGTCCGTTGTTCGCGATTGACGAACCTGCCCGCCAGCCAGACGCTGCTGTATCAATTGGTCGGCGCCGGGGTGCTGCTGATCGGGATGTCGGTGGCGTTGGCGCAAACGACGATCAACCCCACGCCGCAACTCATTGCCAGCCTGGCGTTCCAGGTGTTGCTGGTGTCCTTCGCCAGTTTCCTGATCTGGTTCTCGCTGCTGCGCCACTACCTGGCTTCGCAGTTGGGCGTGCTGTCGTTCATGACGCCGCTGTTTGGCATCGGTTTTGGTGTCTGGTTGCTGGATGAGCCGCTGGAGCCGAACTTTATCGTTGGCGCGGTTCTGGTGTTGGGCGGGATCTTGCTGGTCAGCGGTTACGGCTGGTTTCGCCAGCGTTGGGGGCGGTGGTTGGTATTGCGTCGGGGGTAGCCGAAGCAGCCAGTAAAAAGCCCACCCTTGCCGAGGCAGGGGTGGGCTTTTTCATGCACGCACTGAGCAGGCGGTTGCTTAGGTCAAACCTTGACGATCCAACCCGCTGGCGCTTCCACGTCGCCGGTCTGCACGCCGGTCAGCTCTTTGTAGAGCTTCTGGGTGATCGGGCCGACTTCGGTTTCGCTGTGGAATACGTGCAGCTTGTCCTTGTAGCTGATGCCGCCAATCGGGGTGATCACCGCCGCAGTACCGCAGGCACCGGCTTCCTTGAAGTCCGACAGCTTGTCGATGAACACGTCGCCTTCGATCACTTCCAGGCCCAGGCGCGATTTGGCCAGTTCGATCAACGACAGGCGGGTGATGCCCGGCAGGACCGAAGGGGATTTGGGGGTGACGAATTTGTCGTCGTGGGTGATGCCGAAGAAGTTGGCCGAGCCGACTTCCTCGATTTTCGAATGGGTCATCGGGTCGAGGTAGATGCAGTCGGCGAAACTGGCTTTCTTGGCCTGGGAGCCGGGCATCAGGCTGGCGGCATAGTTGCCACCGACCTTGGCCGCACCGGTGCCTTGCGGGGCGGCGCGGTCGAAGCTGGAGATCAGGAAGTTGTGCGGGGTCAGGCCGCCCTTGAAGTAGGCGCCAACCGGGATGCAGAAAATCGAAAAGATGAACTCGGGTGCGGTGCGCACGCCGATGTTGTCACCCACGCCGATCACGAACGGGCGCAGGTACAGCGCGCCGCCGGTGCCATACGGCGGGATGAAGCGCTCGTTGGCGCGGACCACTTGCTTGCAGGCTTCGACGAACTGCTCGGTGTCGACCTGCGGCATCAGCAGGCGGGCGCAGCTGCGCTGCATGCGGGCGGCGTTCTGGTCCGGGCGGAACAGGTTGATCGAACCGTCCTTGCAGCGATAGGCCTTCAGGCCTTCGAAGCACTGCTGACCGTAGTGCAGGGCGGTGGAGCCCTCGCTGATGTGCAGCACGTTGTCGTCGGTCAGGGTGCCCGCGTCCCAGGCGCCATCGCGCCAGTGCGACAGGTAGCGCTTGTCGGTCTTGATGTAGTCAAAGCCCAGTTTGTCCCAATTGATGCTCTCGTTACCCATGACACCCTCTATTGCTTAACAACCGTCGAAACGGTTCAAGGCTTCTGACGTTTTTTGGATGGGGACAACAATACTTCATTCCGGGGCTGTTTCGCAGCCTCACTGACATGATTGTTCCCACGCTCCGCGTGGGAATACTTCAACGGACGCTCCGCGTTCGGCTTTGGGACGCGGAGCGTCCCTGGCTGCATTCCCACGCGGAGCATGGGAACGATCCTTGGCGGTGGACTCCATCTTTACAGATGCAACGCATGCCCCAACGCCCGCAACGCCGCTTCCTGCACAGCCTCGCCCAGCGTCGGATGGGCGTGGATGGTGCCGGCGATGTCCTCCAGGCGCGCCCCCATTTCCAGGGACTGGCCGAATGCCGTGGACAGCTCCGATACGCCGACGCCGACCGCTTGCCAGCCCACGATCAGGTGATTGTCCCGGCGCGCCACGACCCGGACGAAACCGCTTTTCGATTCCAGGGTCATGGCCCGGCCGTTGGCGGCGAACGGGAAGCTCGAAACCAGGCAGTCCAGCCCGGCAGCCTTGGCCTCGTCCGGCGTCTTGCCGACCACCACCAGTTCCGGGTCGGTGAAGCACACCGCGGCGATGGCGGTCGGGTTGAATTCCCGATGCTGGCCGGCGATCAGTTCGGCGACCATTTCGCCCTGGGCCATGGCCCGGTGCGCGAGCATCGGTTCGCCGCTCAGGTCGCCGATGGCCCAGACGTTGCGCATGCTGGTCTGGCAACGGTTGTCGATTTTCACCGCCGAACCGTTCATCGCCAGGTCCAGCGCTTCGAGGTTCCAGCCCTGGGTGTTGGGTTTGCGCCCGACCGCCACCAGCACCCGGTCGGTGTCCAGGTTCAGCGTGTCGCCATTGGGATCACGCACTTGCAAGGTGCTGGCCTGGGCATCGAACCCTTCGACGCTGTGCTTGAGGTACAGCTTCACGCCCAGTTGCTTGAGCGCCTCGTGCACCGGCTGCGTCAACTCGCCGTCGTAAGCTGGCAGGACCCGCTCCTGGGCCTCGACCACGCTGACCTCGGCGCCGAGCTTGCGATAGGCGATGCCCAACTCCAGGCCGATGTAGCCGCCGCCGACCACCACCAGGTGCTTGGGCACCGAGGTGGGGGCGAGGGCTTCGGTGGAGGAAATGATCGGCCCGCCCAGTGGCAGCATCGGCAGGTTGACGCTTTTCGAACCGGTAGCCAGCAGCAGGTGTTCACACTGGATGCGGGTGTCGCCGACGTCAACGGTCTTGCCATCGACCACCTTGGCCCAGCCATGAATGACCTGGACCTTGTGCTTTTTCAGCAATGCCGCGACGCCGGTGGTCAGGCGATCGACGATGCCGTCTTTCCATTCCACGCTTTTGCCGATGTCCAGCGTTGGCGCCGCCACCGTGATGCCCAGGGCCGAGCCCTGACTGTGATGTCGGGTCTGGTGGAACTGCTCGGCCACATGGATCAACGCCTTGGACGGGATGCAGCCGATGTTCAGGCAGGTCCCGCCCAACGCCTGGCCTTCCACCAGGATGGTCGGGATGCCCAGCTGGCCGGCGCGGATCGCCGCCACATAACCGCCAGGACCGCCGCCGATGATCAGCAGCGTAGTGTTCAAAGTTTGCATTGCCTGCTCCATTGATGATTAGTCCACGAACAGGGTGGCGGGTTGTTCGAGCAGGCCGCGCAGGGCCTGGATGAATTGCGCCGCATCCATGCCGTCGACCACCCGGTGATCGAAGGAGCTGGAGAGGTTCATCATCTTGCGGATCACGATCTGCCCCTTGATCACCATGGGCCGCTCGACGATTTTGTTCACGCCGACAATCGCCACTTCCGGCAGGTTCAGCACCGGCGTGCTGACAATGCCGCCGAGGGCACCGAGGCTGGTCAGGGTGATGGTCGAGCCGGACAGTTCATCACGGCTGGCCTTGCCCGTGCGCGCTGCTGTGGCCAGGCGGGCGATTTCCGCCGCGCTGTCCCACAGGCTACGGGCTTCGGCGTGACGCACCACCGGCACCATCAGGCCAACGTCGCTCTGGGTGGCAACGCCCACATGCACCGCGCCTGAGCGATGGATGACCTGGGCTTCGTCGTCGTAGCGGGCATTCATCTGCGGAAAGTCCCGCAGGGCCACGACCAGGGCGCGGACCAGGAAAGGCAACACGGTCAGCTTGCCGCGACTGGCGCCGTGTTTTTCATTCAAGTGAGCCCGCAGCTCTTCCAGGGCTGTGACGTCGATTTCCTCGACGTAGCTGAAATGAGCCGCGCGCTGGGTCGCTTCCTGCATGCGCTGGGCGATCTTGCGGCGCATGCCGATCACCGGGATCTGCTGCTCGTCGTGGCGTTCGGCATAACCCGAACCGCCCTTGGCCTGGGACGACGGCCCCTGGGCCAGATAGGCTTCGAGGTCTTCGTGCAGGATCCGCCCGGCCGGGCCGCTGCCCTGGACCAGGCGCAATTGAATGCCCAGGTCCAGCGCGTGTTTGCGCACGGCCGGCGAGGCCAGTGGACGCTCGTCGGGATCGCGGGCCACCGGGGCTTGCGGCGCCGGGCGAGGGGCGGCGGTCTTCTCCACCACCGGATCAGGCGTGGCCACTGGCGCCGGCTTCGGCGCTTGCACAGCCGCCGCGGCGGGAGTCGGTTGTGCCGATTCTTTCAAGTTACCCGCACCCTCGACTTCAATGCGGATCAGTTCGCTGCCCACCGCCATGACTTCACCCGGCTCGCCACCCAGGGCGATGACCCGGCCATGCACCGGCGAAGGGATGTCCACCATCGCCTTGTCGGTCATGACATCGGCCAGTACCTGGTCTTCGACCACCATGTCGCCGACCTTGACGTGCCACACCGACAGTTCCACTTCCGCGATGCCTTCGCCGATGTCCGGCATCTTGATAACGTGCGTGCCCATTCAGACCTCCATGACCCGTTTCAACGCCGCGCCCACTCGGGACGGCCCAGGGAAATACGCCCACTCCTGCGCATGCGGGTAGGGGGTGTCCCAACCGGTGACACGCTCGATGGGCGCTTCCAGGTGGTGGAAGCAGTGTTCTTGCACCAACGACACCAGTTCGGCGCCGAAACCGCAGGTGCGGGTGGCTTCGTGCACCACCACGCAGCGGCCGGTTTTCTTCACGGATTTGACGATGGTTTCAAGGTCCAGCGGCCAGAGGCTGCGCAGGTCGATGACTTCGGCGTCGATGCCGGTTTCTTCGGCCGCCACTTGAGAGACGTAGACCGTGGTGCCGTAGGTGAGCACCGTCACGTCCTTGCCCGGGCGGGTGATGGCGGCAACGTCCAGCGGCACGGTGTAGTAGCCGTCCGGCACCTGGGCCGAGGGGTGTTTCGACCACGGGGTTACCGGGCGGTCGTGGTGGCCGTCGAACGGGCCGTTATACAGGCGCTTGGGTTCGAGGAAGATCACCGGGTCATCGTTTTCGATGGAGGCGATCAGCAAGCCCTTGGCGTCGTAGGGGTTGGAGGGCATCACGGTGCGCAGGCCGCAGACCTGGGTGAACATCGCCTCGATGCTCTGGCTGTGGGTCTGGCCGCCATAGATGCCGCCGCCGCAGGGCATGCGCAGGGTCATCGGCGCGGTGAACTCGCCGGCCGAGCGATAGCGCAGGCGCGCCGCCTCGGAAATGATCTGGTCCGAGGCCGGGTAGACGTAGTCGGCGAACTGGATCTCGGCCACCGGCCGCAATCCGTAGGCGCCCATGCCCACCGCCACGCCGACGATGCCGCTTTCGGAAATCGGGGCGTCGAACACCCGCGAAGTGCCGTATTTGTTCTGCAGGCCTTCGGTGCAGCGGAACACGCCGCCGAAGTAGCCCACGTCCTGGCCGAACACCACGACGTTGTCGTCGCGCTCGAGCATCACGTCCATGGCCGAGCGCAGGGCTTGGATCATGGTCATGGTGGTAGTGGTCATGGCGGTGTCCAACGCAATATTGTTGTTGTGGTCGTTCATGTCAGATCCCCAACTGCTGACGCTGGCGCTTCAAGTGCTCCGGCATCTCTTTGTAGACGTCTTCGAACATGGTCGCGGCGCTTGGAATCTGCCCCCCGGCGAGGGTGCCGTACTGTTCGGCTTCCTTCTGCGCGGCGATCACCTCGGCTTCGAGTTCGGCGCTGACCGCCGCATGTTCCTCTTCGGACCACTGCCCGATCTTGACCATGTGCTGCTTGAGACGGGCAATCGGATCGCCCAGCGGGAAGTGGCTCCAGTCGTCGGCGGGGCGGTACTTGGAGGGATCGTCCGAGGTGGAGTGCGGACCGGCGCGGTAAGTGACCCATTCGATCAGGGCCGGGCCGAGGTTGCGGCGGGCGCGTTCGGCGGCCCAGCGCGAGGCGGCGTAGACCGCCATGAAATCGTTGCCATCGACACGCAGGGAGGCGATGCCGCAACCGACGCCGCGTCCGGCGAACGTCGTGGCTTCACCGCCGGCAATGGCCTGGAAGGTGGAAATCGCCCACTGGTTGTTGACCACGTTGAGGATCACCGGCGCCCGGTAGACGTGGGCGAAGGTGAGGGCGGTGTGGAAGTCCGATTCGGCGGTGGCGCCATCACCGATCCAGGCCGAGGCGATCTTGGTATCGCCCTTGATCGCCGAGGCCATGCCCCAGCCCACGCCCTGGATGAATTGCGTGGCGAGGTTGCCGGAAATGGTGAAGAAACCGGCGTCCTTGACCGAGTACATGATCGGCAACTGCCGGCCCTTGAGCGGATCGCGCTCGTTGGACAGCAGTTGGCAGATCATGCCCTCCAGCGGCACGTCGCGGGCCATCAGGATGCTTTGCTGGCGGTAGGTGGGAAAGCACATGTCATCGATGTTCAGCGCCAAGGCCTGGCCGCTGCCGATGGCTTCCTCGCCAAGGCTTTGCATGTAGAACGACATTTTTTTCTGGCGCTGGGCGACCACCATGCGGTTGTCGTAGATGCGCGTCTTGAGCATGGCGCGCATGCCTTTGCGCAGGATCTCGACGGGAATGTCCGCCGCCCAGTCGCCCAAGGCATTGCCCTGGTCATCGAGCACGCGGATCAGGCTGCGGGCCAGGTCGGCGGTGTCGGCGGGTTCGACGTCGATGGGAGGTTTGCGCACCGTGCCGGCATCGGACAGATGCAGGTAGGAAAAGTCGGTCTTGCAGCCGGGACGGCCCGAGGGTTCGGGGACGTGCAGGCGTAGCGGTTCGTACGCTGGGTTCATGGCTTTCTACGCTCGATCTTGTGAGTTTCTTGTAGTGGGCGCGCTAGCTGACGAATGTCCCCGGGTAGGGGAAATTGTCCTACAACAATCATAGGCTCGGCGAAGAAGAATATTTTTCTCTGTTAGCTTGCTGTTCAGATCATTTGCAGATAAAAAATCTGCACAACGATAAAAAACAGGATTATTTGTCTCATGCGTAAATTGGATCGCACCGACATCGGCATTCTGAACAGCCTTCAGGAAAACGCCCGCATCACCAACGCCGATCTTGCCCGTTCGGTCAATCTGTCGCCGACGCCGTGCTTCAACCGCGTCCGGGCGATGGAGGAGCTGGGAGTGATCCGCGAGCAGGTCACGCTGCTGGATGCCGACCTGCTGGGGTTGCACGTCAACGTGTTCATCCATGTCAGCCTGGAGAAGCAGGTGGAGGAGGCGTTGCAGCACTTCGAGGAGGCGATTTCCGACCGGCCGGAGGTGATGGAGTGCTACTTGATGGCCGGCGATCCGGACTACCTGATCCGCGTGCTGGTGCCGACCATCCAGTCGCTGGAGCGGTTCATGATGGACTTCCTGACCAAGGTCCCGGGGGTGGCGAACATCCGTTCGAGCTTTGCCCTCAAGCAGGTGCGCTACAAGACCGCGCTGCCGTTGCCGGCCAATGGGCTGACCTTGGGGACCTGAGGCTCCATTGTTGCCTGACCCACTGCCATCGCGAGCAAGCTCGCTCCCACACTGGATTGGTGGTGTTAATCAATCCCCTGTGGGAGCGAGCTTGCTCGCGATGAGGCCATTGCATTCAGTACAAGCTTCTAAAGCTGATTGATCGGAATCTTCAGATAGGTCACGCCATTGTCCTCGGCCGGCGGCAGGTGGCCGGCCCGCACATTCACCTGGATCGCCGGCAACAGCAGCGTCGGCATGCCCAGTGTCTTGTCGCGCTGGGTACGCATGGCCACGAACGAGGCTTCATCGATGCCATCGCGGACATGAATGTTGTGCTGGCGCTGCTCACCCACGGTACTCACGCAGTGGGACTCGCGTTCCTCCGGTGGATAGTCGTGGCACACGTACAGCCGCACTCCGGCGGGAAAGGCCAGCAGCTTGCGGATCGAGGCGTAGAGCTGATGGGCATTGCCGCCGGGGAAGTCGCAACGGGCGGTGCCTACGTCGGGCATGAACAGCGTGTCGCCCACCAGGATCACGTCGCCGTCGATCAGGTAGGCCATGTCCGCCGGGGTGTGGCCGGGCACGTGCAGGGCGGTGGCCTTGAGGTTGCCGATCAGGAAGGACTCGTCGGGCGCGAACAGACGGTCGAACTGCGAACCGTCGACGGCGAAGTGCGGCTCCAGGTTGAACAGGGTCTTGAACACGTTCTGCACCTGGCCGATGGACTCGCCGATGGCGATCTTGCCGCCCAGCTCCCGCCGCAGATAAGGCGCGGCGGACAAGTGATCGGCATGGGCGTGGGTCTCCAGCAGCCATTGCACCGTCAGTCGATGTTCCCGCACAAACGCGATCACCCGATCCGCCTGCGCGGTGCCGCTGCGGCCCGAGGCCGGATCGTAGTCGAGCACCGGATCGACCACCGCGCAGTGCCCGCCATCGTGTTCATACACAACATGGGTATAGGTCTTGGAGGCGGGGTCGAGAAAACTCTGGATCTGCGCGGACATGACAGCGAACCTGTACGGGAAGAACTCATGAAAGGGGCTGCTACGCAGCCCAGCGGGAGCAAGCTCCCTCGCCACATACCAATCTAAAATAGCTTGTTGCAACGCTTGAGGTTTACAACATATGGTCCGCAGCTTAGTGAGGGCCAAGGCGTCCTGCAAATGCGATCGCACCTGCCAACAGGTGTGCGCGGCTTGAGAGAACCTGAATGTTACTGGCAAGTTTTTTTGGTGTGGTCATGGGCCTGGTCCTTGGCCTGACGGGGGCGGGTGGCGGCATCCTGGCAGTGCCGGCGTTGGTGTTGGGCCTGGGCTGGAGCATGACCCAGGCCGCGCCGGTGGCGTTGTTCGCGGTGGGCAGCGCGGCGGCGGTGGGGGCCATCGACGGGCTGCGCCATGGCCTGGTGCGCTACCGTGCGGCCCTGCTGATCGCACTGCTGGGCGCGGTGTTTTCGCCGCTGGGCATCTACCTCGCCCACCAGCTCTCGGAAAAAATCCTGATGATGCTGTTCAGCCTGCTGATGGTGCTGGTGGCGGCGCGCATGTTGCGTCGCGAAACGCCGCAAGTCGGCCCCAGCGATCATGGCGCCGCCAGTTGGGGCCAGAAAAACTGCATGCTCGACCGCCAGACCGGCCGCCTGGCCTGGACGCCTCGTTGCACCGCCACGCTGTCGGCATTGGGCGCAGTGACAGGCATGGTCTCGGGGCTGCTGGGCGTGGGGGGCGGCTTCCTGATCGTGCCGGCATTCAAGCAACTGACCGACGTGCAGATGCGCGGGATCGTCGCGACGTCCTTGATGGTCATCAGCCTGATTTCGTTGATTGGCGTGGTGGGCGCGTTCCATGCCGGGGTGAGCATCGACCGGGTAGGGATGGCGTTCATTGCGGCGAGCATCGTCGGGATGCTACTCGGCCGGCAAGTGTCGGCCAAGGTTCCGGCCCGGGCGCTGCAGGTGGGGTTCGCCGGGGTGTGCCTGGGGGTGGCAGTGTTCATGTGGGTGCGGGCGTAGCGGTCATGAACCGGGACTGCCCATGGCCAGAGGGGTTACAGCAACCGACATTGCATCGAAAACCCCAGCGCCACCGATTGCCCTTGCTCCAGCAAACGCAACCCCGGTCGTCCCGGCCAGTGGTGGGCGTTGACTGGGTGGCTGACCGGTTCGATGCAAAAGAAATCCAGGCCCACGGGGCAGTACAGCAGGAAGTAATCGCAGCCGCTGGCCTGGCACTCCAGCTCATAGCCCAGGTCCGGCTGTTGGATCAGGCAATGCCCGTCCCAGCCACCGAAGCCATTGTCCACGAGGGTGTCCGGCAGTAAACGGGCCTCCTGGAAACTCCAGTGTTCGGGAAGGTCGATCCGTTCCGTCGGCAGTTTCGTGGCGTCGCACAGCCAGGCTTCGCTCGCCCGGGTTTGCAGGCGTGTGCCGGCGGTGCGCGGGAAGTACGGGTGAAGGCCGAACCCATGCCACGCCGGCTGTTTTGCCGTGTGGGTGACGAGCATCGCGATCTGCAACTGGCCGCCGCGCAAGCGGACACGCAAACTGGCGCAATAGCCGAACGGCTGCTGGCTGTCGAGTTGCAGCAGCGCTTCCTGGGCATTCTGTTCGGTCACTTGCCACGGTTGCTGCCAGGCGCTGCCATGGATGGGGAACGGGTCGTTGGGGCTGTTGGCGTCCAGGGCCAGCCAGCCATCAGGGCAATCGAAACCGCCGTTGGCGATCCGGTTCGACCAGGGGATCAACGGGAAGCCACCGAGCTTGCCGGGCAGGCCGTTTTCCAGGGCTTGGGGGGCCGGCGGGCGTAGCAATGGCGCGCCGCTGCTGCGCAAGGTCCAGTCCACCAGGCTGGCGCCCAGGTGCGGGGCCAGGGTGAGGCGGGTCAGTTCGTCTTCGAGATGGAGAAGGGGTGGGGTCATGGTGGTGTTGGTCTGCTGAATTGAAAATGGTGTTACAGCGTTTTTTGTGCGAACGCTGTTGTGGCGAGGGGATAAATCCCCTCGCCACAGATAATCTCTGCCACAGATAAATCCCCTGATCACAGGGGATTTGTCATTCTTACAACACCAGGTGCGGCAACCACAGCGACAGGGCTGGCACGTAGGTCACGAGCATCAGCACCAGGAACAGCACGGCGTAGAACGGCAGCAGCGCCTTGACAGTGGCTTCGATGCTGACCTTGCCGATGGCGGAGCCGACGAACAGCACCGCCCCCACGGGCGGCGTGATCAGCCCGATGCCCAGGTTCACCAGCATGATCATGCCGAACTGCACCGGGTCCACGCCGATGCCGACGATAACCGGCATCAGGATCGGCGTCAGGATCAGGATCAGCGGCGCCATGTCCATCACGGTGCCCAACAACAGCAACATCACGTTGATGCACATCAGGATCACGTAGCGGTTGTCCGACAGGGTCAGGAACATCGTGGTGATCTTCGCCGGGATCTGCATCAGCGTCATGATGTAGCCGAAACTGGCGGCGAAGCCGATCAGGATCATCACGATGGAGATGGTGCGCACGGTGCGGTGCATCAGCTTCGGCAGTTCACGCCACTTGTAGTCGCGGTAGATGAACATGGTCACGAAGAACGACCACAGCACCGCGATGGCCGCCGATTCGGTGGCGGTGAAGATGCCCGACAGGATGCCGCCAAGGATGATCACCATCGCCATCAGGCCCCACAGGGCTTCGCCGACGATTTTCAACGCCTGGCGCATCGGGATCACTTCGCCCTTGGGGTAGTTGCGCTTTTTCGCGAAGATCAGGCACAACACCATCAGGCACGCGCTCATCAGCAAGCCCGGCACGATGCCCGCCATGAACAGCGAGGCAATCGAGACCGTGCCGCCGGCGGCCAGGGAGTAGAGCACCGAGTTATGGCTTGGCGGGGTGAGCAGGGCTTGCACCGAACCGCTGACGGTCACGGCGGTGGAAAAGTCTCGCGGATAGCCCTTGCGTTCCATTTCCGGAATCAGCACCGAGCCCACCGACGCGGTGTCGGCCACCGACGAACCGGAGATCGCACCGAAGAAGGTCGAGGCCACGATGTTGACCAGTGACAGGCCACCACGCACAAAACCCACCAGCACCCCGGCACACGCCACCAAGCGGCGGGACATGCCGCCCTCGGCCATGATCGCACCGGCCAGCACGAAGAACGGAATGGCCAGCAGGGAGAACTTGTTCACCCCGCCCGCCACCTGGATCATCACGGCCTGGAACGGGATGTCGATCCACCACGCACCGATCAGGGCGGCGGCGCCCAAGGCGTAGGCGACCGGCATGCCGATCAGGATCAACACGATAAAACTGCCCAGCAGAATCAGAGCGTCCATTAAGCGGCACCTTCACTTTCTTCAACCAGGTCGAACTGCACGACCCGCCGTTTGCTCTGGTCACCGAGCAAGAGTTTTTCCAGGACGAAAACCAGCGTCAGCAAGCCGCCCAGGGGAATCGGCAAATAGGTCACGCCAACTCGCAGGCCGGGCAGGGAAGCCATGAACTGGTTCCAGGTGGACATGCACAGCTTGAAGCCCCAGACCGTCATGAAGATGCAGATCAGGGCCATGAGCAATTGGGAAAGAATCGACGCCGCGGATTTCAGGTGCGGTGGCATGCGGTCGGTGACCATGGCCACGGCCATGTGCGCACCGGCGCGGTAACTGGCGGCGGCACCAATGAAGGTGAACACCATCATCAGCAGGATCGCCGTGGGCTCGGGCCAGCTCGAGCCGGAACCCAGCACGTAGCGGGCGAACACGCCCCAGGGAATCATCAGGGAAATCGCCAGGACGGAAAGGCCGGCAACCCAGATGCACGTCATGTAGATCTTATCGTTGATACGCAGCAGCAAATTCTTCATCGGGTTCCACCGTAACCGGGCACGCCTTGGGCATCAGGCGTGCCGGGCCTTTTCATGAGTACAGAACGGGAGGCATTACTGAACGGCTTCGATACGCTTGATCAGGTCGGCATAGGGCGCGCCGTACTTGGCTCGTACCGGTGCGGTGGCGTCGTAGAAGGGTTTTTTGTCGACCGTGATGAACTCGACACCCGCCGCCTTGAGTTTTTCTTCGCTGGCGGCGGACTTCTGGTCCCACAGCGCGCGTTCTTCGGCCTGGGCAGCCTTGGCGGCCTTCCTGACCAACGCCTGTTGATCCGGGGTCAGTTTCTCCCAAGTGATTTTCGACATCACGATCGGCTCTGGCAGGATCAGGTGTCCGGTGAGGCTGTAGTACTTGGCGTTTTGGTAGTGGTTGTGTTCGAGCAGGGTCGGCGGGTTGTTTTCCGCGCCGTCGATCACGCCGGTCTGCAGGGCGCTGAAGATTTCACCGGTGTCCATCGCGATACCGTTGGCGCCCATGGCGTTCATCATCTCGATGAACATCGGGTTGCCTTGCACACGGATCTTCATGCCCTTGAGGTCTTCGAGCTTGCGCACCGGCTTCTTGGTGTAGATGTTGCGCGTGCCGCCGTCCATCCAGGCCAGGGCCACCAGGCCGAACTCGGAATTGGTGATCCGGTCGAGGATCGCATCGCCCACATCACCGTCGATGACGGCGCGCATGTGGGCCTGGTCGCGGAAGATGAACGGCATGTTGAACACGTTCACATCCGGCACCACTGGACCGACGATGCCCAGGCTGACCCGGGACATCTGTATCGCGCCGACTTGCATCTGCTCGATGACTTCCTTCTCGGAACCCAATACACCGCCTGGGAAGTATTTGAAGGTCAGCTCGCCGTTGGTCTCTTTGGTCAGGGTATTGCCCATGCTTTCTTCGGCCATCACGGTGGGATAGCCCTTGGGATGGATGTCGGCGATCTTGAGTTCAAGGGCATGGGCCGCCTGGGCCAGGAAGGCCAGGGGCAGGGCTGCGATCAAAAGCGTGCGTTTGAAATTCATGGTCCATCTCCAGTGTTGTTGTTTTTATGGCTCATCCAATGAAGCGGCACAGCAGGTCAGTTCGCGGAGTGCTTCAACCCTCCAAAAGCGGGTTCGGCCAGGCCCTTGACGCCAGGCTTGAGGGCGAACACGCCCCCGGCCAGGGACTGTGGGTCGTTGTCGTCGCCGGGGCGGATCGAGGTGACGAAGAGGGTGTCCAGACGGCTGCCGCCAAAGGCGCACATGGTGGGTTTTTTTACCGGTACCTCCAGTGAGCGGTCGAGACGTCCATCCGGGGTGAACCGGTGAATCAGCCCGGCGTCATTGGCGCAGATCCAGTAGCAACCGTCGGCGTCGACTGCCGCGCCGTCCGGGCGACCGGCCAGGGGCAGCATGTCGACGAACAGCCGCCGGTTGGATGGGGTACCGCTGTCGATGTCGTAATCGAACGCCCAGATCTGCTGGACCAACGGGTGTGAATCGGAGAGGTACATCGTCCGCCCGTCCGGGCTGAATCCCAGGCCGTTGGGCACGATGAAACCGCTCAGTTGCGCCTCGACCGGGCTGCGTTGCCCGGCTTCATACCGGTACATCCGGCCTTCGTCGGCGTTGGCGGCCATGTTCAGCACCATGCTGCCGGCCCAGAAGCGGCCCTGGCGGTCGCAACGGCCATCGTTGAGGCGCATGTCGACGCGGCTGTGCTCGACGCTCGCACAGCGTTCGCTGTCCAGGCTGCCGTCGTCATGGGGGTGCAGGCGGAAGAAACCGCTTTCCATGCCCGCGACCCAGCCGCCGTCCTGGTGACGGGCGATGCAGGCAAGCATTTCGGGGGCTTCCCAGCCCTGGATTTTTCCGCTGCTGGCATTCCAGCGTTGCAGGCCACCGCTGGGGATGTTCACCCAATACAGGGCGTTTTCCTCGGGAACCCACACCGGGCTCTCCCCGACGGCGTTGCGTGCATCGACAATCAATTCGGCTTGCATGGTGATTCCTTTGTACGTTCGTATCCCATGGAAACAGGCCAATCAGTCGTCGAACGGGCCGGCCGCTACGAAGGCACCGCCCTGGTAGATCCTGGCCGGGTCATCGGCGGCCGGCATTGGCTGGGCTTCGATCTTGTCGCGGAAAATCTCGGAAGTGTCCTTGGGTTGGTAACCCAGGTGCGCGGCGTGGCTGTTGTCCCACCAGACGTCACGGTTGGCGGACACGCCATAGACCACGGTGTGGCCGACCTTTGGCGTGTAGAGCGAGCATTCGATCAGTTGGGTGAGGTCGTCGAAGCTCAGCCAGGTGCTCATCATCCGGCGGTTCTGTGGCTCGGCGAACGAGGAGCCGATGCGGATGCTCACGGTCTCGATGCCGTAGCGATCGAAGTAGAAACTGGCGACGTCTTCGCCGTAGGACTTGGACAGGCCGTAGTAGCCATCCGGACGGCGAGGGGAGAGGGCGTCGAGGGCCTCGTCCTGCTTGTAGAAGCCGATGACGTGGTTGGAGCTGGCGAAGATCACACGCTTGACGCCGTGCTTGCGCGCCGCTTCGTAAATGTGGAAAACGCCGCTGATATTGGCGCCCAGGATTTCTTCGAATGGGCGTTCGACCGAAACACCCCCGAAATGCAGGATGGCGTCGACGCCTTCCACCAATCGGTGCACGGCCTGTTTATCGGACAGGTCACACGGCACCACTTCTTCGCTTTCATCGATGGCCGGGGCCATGTTGGCGATGTCCGACAGCCGGATGTGACGGGCGAAAGGCTTGAGGCGCTCGCGCAGGACTTTGCCCAGGCCGCCGGCGGCGCCGGTCAGCAGCAGGCGATTGAGGGGTTGGCGAATCGGTGTCGTCGTCATGGCATTACCTGAGCAAACAGTGAGTGATATCCGTTGTATAGGCCATATGACCGCGGGCACAGGGTGACCTTTCCTTGTGGGAGCGAGCCTGCTCGCGAAGGCGCCAGCCCAGCCGCCCCCTCACCAGCAGACCCACCCAACCGCCTTACAACAAACTGATCGGATAGCTGATGAAAATACGGTTCTCATCGAACTCGTTGGTGCTGAAATCCCGGCGCATTGTCGAGTTACGCCACTTCACGTTGAGGCTCTTCAACGCGCCGCTCTGCACGGTGTAGGCCAGCTCACTTTCCCGTCCCCACTCCTTGCCATCGTCGACCGTGGCGGTGTGCACGTTGTCACCGCTGATGTAGCGGTTCATCAGGGTCAGGCCCGGCACGCCGACGGCGGCGAAGTTGAAGTCGTGGCGCAGTTGCCAGGATTTTTCCTTGGCGTTGTCGTAGCTGGAGTTGTAGCTGTCGTTGGCTAGGGTGCCGCCGCTGGTGCCGTTGACGCGCATCCAGGCGTCATCGCCGCCGACTTTCTGCAGGCCGACGTAGAAGGTGTTGCCGCCGTATTTGGCCGAGAGCATGGCGAACGCGGTTTTGTTGTCCAGGTCGCCGGCCAGGGCGCTGCCGTCTTCCTTGCCGATGAAGTAACCGAGGTTGGCGCCCAAAGTCCAGTCGCCGATGGGCTGGCTGTGGGTCAGGTTGAAATATTGCTGCTGATAGATGTCGGACAGTTCCGCGTACCAGACACCGACCTGGGTGCGTTTTTCATTAAAGGCGTATTCACCGCCACCGAAATTGAAACGGTCGGAGGTGAACGCACCGCGGCCGTTCATGGACATGTCTTCCATGCTCGCGTCATTGCGCGGGCTGTTGCCACGGAACTGGCCGCCGTAGAGGCTCAGGCCGTTGATTTCGGTGGAGGTCACCTGGCCGCCACGGAAGGTTTGCGGCAGGGAGCGGCCGTCGTCGGAACGCAGGATCGGCAGCACCGGCATCCACTCGCCAACCTTCAATTCGGTCTTCGACACCTTGGCCTTCAGGGCCACGCCCAAACGGCCGAAGTCGTCGGCCGGGCGACCGTCGTCATGCACCGGCAGCAATTGCGTGCCCGCCGTGCCACGGCCGCCGTCGAGTTTCACCGAGTACAGGCCCAGCACGTCCACGCCGAAACCGACCACGCCCTGGGTGAAGCCGGACTTGGCGTCGAGGATGAAGTTCTGGGTCCACTCTTCGGCCTTGCCCTGGGCGTTGTTCGGGTTGGTGAAGTTGCGGTTGAAGTAGGCGTTGCGCAGGTTCAGCGTCGCCTTGGCGTCATCGACGAAGCCTTCGGCGCTGGCGGCCGTTGGTAGAAAGGCGGCAAGGCCGCTGCAACCGAACAGGATCAGGGCGGGGCTGGTGTTGAGAAGGGTATGGCGGTTTGGACGTTGGTCGGGCGAAAAACGGACACGTGTGCTCACTTTGACGCTCCCTACTTTTTTGTTGTTTTTATTTTTGTCATACGTCGTCGTACAACATTTGAGGGATTATTTGGAAGCGACTGCTCATTGTCAACTGGCCATTATCGGAATTGTCCAACTCGGCTGTGCTTCAAGATGAGGCGTTTCAATGGCTGTTGTTGGACGAGGTTAAGATCCCAGGCGTAGCGCCGGGCAGATCTGTGGTTTGAGGATAGTGGGGAGGGTGCTTGGTTGTGCGATGACTGGTCTAAGACATTAGTCGAATGCCCACGATCTAATTGACGGTGAGGTCTCTTGTGGCGAGGGAGCTTGCTCCCGCTGGGCTGCGCAGCAGCCCCAAGTTCTTTGTTTCAGCACAATTTTTGGGGGCGGCTTCGCCACCCAGCGGGAGCAAGCTCCCTCGCCACAGGTGTTTTGTTAACCCAGGCTTCCAGTCCATCAGGGAAACCGTGTTTATTCAGATGTAGGAACGTTCTGGATCGGGCTACGTCGTCTTGCGCCATTGCCTACACCTGCGCCAGAATCCGCCGGCTTGTGCGCCTTGCGGTCGGGTTTTATCGTTTCCGGGTCACTGATTGAATCAGTGATCGGGTTTGGTAGCCCGGGCTGTCGGTGCATAGCGTCATCTCTTGCGAGTGCAATCACGCACTTCGCTTTTTGGTGGCCATGCGCAGGGTCTCTTCGGAGGCGCCGGCTCCGATGCCCGGTCTACCAACCTTCGTATGGCCGCCACCCTAATTCGTTTGGTAGCGAGAGGGTGTTGGCTCCCTTCTACAGCATCGGAGCTTCAACTATGTTCAAAGTAACTCCCAACCCGCCGGACACCGATCCAGCCAACTCAAAAAAATTCGACAAAACCGCCGACCGCATCCTCGACGCCTACCTCAAGCCCAAACCCGGCAAACCCGAGGCCGATCCCGGCCAACTGTTCACCGTCGCCCATGGCGTCGACACCGAAACCCTGCTCGCCAACCTCAGCGAAAACCTGGCCTCGGCCAATGCCATGGTCAATGACCTGGCCTTCGACCTGGAAGGTCCCAGGCGTCACATCGCCCTGGGCATCCAACAATTGATTGAACTGAGCGGACTGCTGGCGAACCGCGCGCTGGATAACGTCGAAGCACGCTAGCCGGCTCACCACCCCCCCCCTGTGGCGAGGGAGCTTGCTCCCGCTGGGCTGCGCAGCAGCCCCAAAATGAACTGACGCGGTTCTTCCAGGAACACCGCTCCAGCCGGTTTTACGACTGCTGCGCAGCCGAGCGGGAGCAAGCTCCCTCGCCACAGGGGCACTGTGTACATCCGCCTGAGCATGCACGGTCAAATAGGGAGCGAGTCCCCAGTGTTTTCGAAAGTGGGCGGATGCTAGTCTTGAGCAACGCTGTTGCCAGGGAGCCCTCATGGGCAATCACAAGATCGAGATTCGTCGCAGTAACGTCGAGAAAATCCTGTTGGCCGCCGAGAAGGTCTTTGCCGAGAAAGGCTTCGGCAGCACCGCCATGGCCGACATCGCCGCCGAAGTGCAATTGCCGCGTTCCAACCTGCATTACTACTTCAGCACCAAGAGCGAACTGTACAGCGCCGTGCTGTTCGATCTGCTGGAGGTGTGGAAACAGGATGCCTTGTGCTTCGAAATGTTCGACGACCCGCGGGTGGTGCTCAGCAGCTACATCCGCGCCAAGATGAACCACTCCCGCAGCCGGCCCTACGGCTCCAAGGTCTGGGCCAACGAAATCATCCACGGTGCCCCGACCCTGGGCCAGGCGCTGGACGCCAGTCTCTATGACTGGGCCAAGATGAAGGAAGCGAAAATCCGCCAGTGGGTGGAGGACAAACGCATCCTCCCGGTGGAGCCCTCGAGCCTGCTCTACATGATCTGGGCCTCGACCCAGCACTACGCCGACTTCGACCACCAGATCAATATCCTCAACGACCACCAGCCGCTGTCCGACATGCAATTCGAACGGGCGGTGCAGACGGTGACCGGTGTGATTCTGCGGGGGATCGGGTTGGAGCCTTGAGGTGTCGTGGTGAAGCTGATGGCCTCATCGCGAGCAAGCTCGCTCCCACACTGGATCTCGGGTGTACACAACATCTGTGAACGACACGATCCACTGTGGGAGCGAGCTTGCTCGCGATGGCGCCAGTCCAGGCACCTCAGTCCTCAAACCGCGACATGATAGGGATTGCGCGGATCATGGTTCCAATCCAGAAACGGCTTGCCGGTGTCCACCGTCACCATTTCGATGCAGTCCTGCACCGGGCAGGTGATCTGGCACAGGTTGCAACCCACGCACTCTTCATCGATCACTTCATATTTACGCGTACCGTCCGCCTGCTTGAGGCTGGCGATGGCCTGGTGTGAGGTGTCTTCGCAGGCGATGTGGCAGCGCCCGCAACCGATGCAGGCCTCCTGGTCGATCTTGGCGATGACCTGGTAGTTGATGTCCAGGTACTTCCAGTCAGTGGTGTTGCCCACTGCGCGACCGGAGAATGCTTGCAGATTGGCGTGACCTTGACTGTCCATCCAGCGTGACAGGCCGTCCTTCATCTCCTCCACAATGCGGAAACCATGCAGCATCGCCGCCGTGCAGACCTGCACAGCGCCGCTGCCCAGGGCGATGAATTCCGCCGCGTCGCGCCAGCTGCCGATGCCGCCGATGCCGCAGATCGGCAGACCTTGGGTCTGCGGGTCGCGGGCGATTTCGGCGACCATGTTCAAGGCGATGGGCTTGACCGCCGAACCGCAGTAACCGCCATGGGTGCTCTGGCTGCCGACGCTGGGCAGGGCGACCATGCGGTCCAGGTCGACGCTGGTGATGGAGTTGATGGTGTTGATCAACGACACCGCGTCCGCACCGCCCCGATGAGCCGCCCGTGCGGCGACGCGGATGTCGGTGATGTTCGGCGTGAGCTTGACGATCACCGGCAGCGAGCAATAGGTCTTGCACCAGCGGGTCACTTGCTCGACGTATTCTGGCACCTGGCCGACCGCCGCGCCCATGCCGCGTTCCGGCATGCCGTGGGGGCAGCCGAAGTTCAGTTCGATGCCGTCGGCGCCGGTGGCTTCCACCAGGGGCAGGATGCGTTTCCAGGATTCTTCGACGCAGGGCACCATCAGCGACACGATCAACGCCCGGTCCGGCCAGTTCTTTTTCACCTGGGTGATTTCCCGCAGGTTGATCTCCAGGGAACGGTCGGTGATCAGCTCGATGTTGTTGATGCCCAAGACCTCGCGATTGGCACCGTAGTGGGCCGAATAACGCGAGGACACATTCACGGCCGCTGGATCCTCACCGAGGGTTTTCCAGACCACGCCACCCCAGCCGGCCTCGAAGGCGCGGACCACGTTGTAGGCCTTGTCGGTGGGTGGCGCGGAGGCCAGCCAGAACGGGTTGGGTGCTTTGATGCCGGCGAAGACAATCGACAGATCGGCCATTTACGCAGCCTCCACGTTAAGCATCAGTTGAGCGTTGATCGCCTCGGCGGCGAGCTTGCCGTGCTGCACGGCCTGCACGGTGAGGTCCTGGTCCAGGCTGGTGCAATCGCCGCCGGCGTAGACACCGGGAACACTGGTGCGCAGGTGTTCGTCCACCAGAATTCGCCCGTCCTGGCGCTTGAGCTCCCGGGCCAGTGGATCCACCAGTGCGTTGTCATCGAAGGCTTGGCCGATGGCTTTGAAAACGGCGTCGGCGGCCAGGTCGAAGGTCTCGGCCCCGATGACCAGTCGACCGTTTTCCAGATGGGTCCGGGAAAAGCGCATGCCGCGCACATGCCCGGCATCATCGAGCAACACCCGTTGCGGTTGGGCCCAGGTCAGCAGACGCACCTGATTGGCCTTGGCGATGTCTTGCTCATGCAAGGTGGCCCCCATGTCCTCAAGGCCACGACGGTAGACCAGGCTGACGTCCCGGGCGCCGAGGCGAGCCATCTGCACGGCCATGTCGATGGCGGTGTTGCCGGCACCGAGCACGATGCAACGGTCGGCCAGGGGCAACTGGCTGAGGTCGTCGGCCTGGCGCAGTTCGCGGATGTACTCGGTGGCGGCCAGCAGCCCCGGCGCCTGTTCGTCGCTCAGGCCCAGTTGTTTGCTGGCGGCCAGGCCGAGGCCGAGGAACACTGCGTCGAACTGCTGGTGCAGGTCGCTCAGGCTCAGGTTCTCGCCGAGTTTCTGGCCGTGACGGATTTCGATGCCGCCGATGCCCAGCAGGAAATCCAGCTCGCGCTGGGCGTAATCGTCCACCAGTTTGTACTTGGCGATCCCGTATTCGTTGAGGCCGCCGGCCTTGTCCCGGGCTTCGAAAATCACCACGTCATGGCCATGCATCGCGCTGCGGTGCGCACATGCCAGCCCCGCCGGCCCGGCCCCGACCACCGCGATGCGCTTGCCTGTGGCGGCGGCACGCTTGAATGGGTGTTCGCTGAAGTGCGCATTGTCCACCGCGTAGCGTTGCAGCGAGCCGATCAACACCGGCGCGCATTCATGGGCGTTGTTGCGCACGCAGGCTTGCTGGCACAGCACCTCCGTGGGGCAGACCCGGGCGCAACTGCCGCCGAGGATGTTGGCCGAAAGAATTTTCTGGGCCGCGCCTTGGACGTTGTCCTGGTGGATGTTGCGAATGAACGAGGGAATGTCGATTTCGCTCGGGCAGGCGTTCACGCAGGGTGCGTCGTAGCAGTACAGGCAGCGAGACGCTTCCAGGTGGGCCTGGCGCGCGTTGAGCGGCGGCGCCAGGTCGCTGAAGCGGGCGGCGAGGGTGGCCGGGTCTTCCTGGGAATGGGGGAGGTGACTCAAGGGCTGGATCATGGAGTGGGCCTCACGGTGTTTGAGGTGCTGCCTCTGGTGGGCAGTGGTTTTTTCGGTGTCTGGACTGGCGCCTTCGCGGGCAAGCCCGCTCCCACAAGGGATTTGCGGCATACCACATATCTGCGTCTATCCCAGATCCAATGTGGGAGCGGGCTTGCTCGCGAAGGCCGAAGGCCTGGATTTCAGCGTTTCACGGCGGTTGGCTTATTCAACTCCGCCCGCTTGCTCAGCAAATCGAACACCGCCGGGTACGCCGGCCGTTCGATGTAGCGCCCGGCGCCGCGCTCGGCCCGCAGGTCGCCGTCGGCCCACACCAGCCGACCCTGGCTGATGGTGTGGCTGGGCACGCCGCGCACGGTCTTGCCTTCGAAGATGTTGAAGTCCACTTGCTGGTGGTGGGTCTTGGCTGAGATCGTGCGGCTGCCCTGGGGATCCCAGAGCACCAGGTCCGCATCGGCGCCGACGCGGATCGCCCCCTTGTGTGGGTAGAGGTTGAAGATTTTCGCGGTGTTGGTGGAGGTGAGGGCGACGAAGTCCTGCATCGACAATTTGCCGCTATTGACCCCCTCGTCCCAGAGCACCGCCATGCGGTCTTCGATTCCGGCGGTGCCGTTGGGGATCTTGCTGAAGTCGTCACGCCCGGCGGCCTTCTGTTCGGCGCAGAAGCAGCAGTGGTCGGTGGCGGTGGTGTGCAGGTTGCCGGACTGCAAGCCGTGCCAGAGTGCCTCTTGATGCCCGCGTGGGCGGAAGGGCGGGCTCATCACGTAGCCGGCGGCGGTCTGCCAGTCGGGATTGCGATAAACACTGTCGTCCAGCAGCAGATGCCCGGCCAGTACTTCACCGTAGACCGGTTGGCCCTTGCTGCGGGCGTAGGTGATTTCGTCCAGGGCTTCCTTGGTGGACACGTGCACCAGGTACAGCGGCGTGCCCAGGGTTTCGGCGATGCGGATGGCGCGGCTCGCGGCTTCGCCTTCCACTTGGGAAGGGCGTGACAACGGATGGGCTTCGGGGCCGGTGATGCCCTGGGCCAGCAGCTTGCGTTGCAGGTGGTAGACCAGTTCGCCATTCTCGGCGTGCACGGTGGGCACCGCGCCCAATTCCAGGCAGCGCTCGAAGCTCGCCACCAAGGTGTCGTCGGCGGCCATGATTGCATTCTTGTAGGCCATGAAATGCTTGAAGCTGTTCACCCCGTGATGGCTGACCAGCTCGGCCATTTCTTCGCGCACCTGTTCGCTCCACCAGGTGATCGCCACGTGGAAACCGTAGTCACTGGCGCTTTTCTCGGCCCAGCCCCGCCATTGATGAAAGGCTTCCATCAGCGACTGTTGGGGGTTGGGAATCACGAAGTCGATGATCGAGGTGGTGCCGCCGGCGAGACCCGCCGCCGTGCCGCTGAAGAAGTCTTCACTGGCGACCGTGCCCATGAACGGCAATTGCATATGCGTATGGGGATCGATGCCGCCGGGCATCAGGTATTGACCGCTGCCGTCGAGCACTTCGACAGCGGCGGGAACATCCAGGTTGTCGCCGATGGCCTTGATCACGCCGTCGGCGCAAAACACATCGGCGCGATAACTTTCATCATGGGTAATAACGGTGGCGCCACGGATCAACAGAGACATTCCGAGTTCCTCGCAGGCATGACCGACTGTTGCCGGTTCTTTATGTTTTATCGATCACGGTAGGTAAAGTCGTGCCGGTTTATATTCTTGTCACAACTGTCAGGATTAGACGCTAGCTGGAGTTTATGAAATGAGCAAGATTATTTTTTATAAGCTTATTAGTTAATTAAATTATTGAAATTTAAGGATTAAATTATAAATTCACCAAAATGGTGAGCCTGCTCACCATTTTGACGCACTTGACAGGATCGTTATTTGAGCGAGATTTGTCATGGTAAATCAGCGGCTTGAAAGCGTTGCAAGTACGGCCTAGACACTTCCCGTCGATCCGGGGTGCACCACTTTGAATCCCTCACTCGACAGGGCGCGAAGGTCATCTAGCCTCTAGGGCGGTAGGCAGGAAGTGAAACAAGGCAATAACGTGGCTTTAAAACGTTAAACATCAAAAGGTTGAAAGGGTTATATCGATCATCCGGTCAGCTCGGCGCATTATCCGGCACGGTTATTGAGTGCCGTCGTGGGTCTGGCGGGGTGGTCGGTAGCACGCGTGCAAGTACTCCGGCCATCGCCCGTCGATGAGCAAAAATAATGAAAACAGTGGAGCGGACATGACCAGATCAACAGTGACCGAGCGCGATGGATTGTTCGAGCTTGAGGCCGGCAGCGACGTCCTCGACAGCCCCCGTTATAACCACGACATCGCGCCGACCAAGGTGCACGAGCGAACCTGGAACAAATGGCACATCACCGCACTGTGGGTGGGCATGGCGATCTGCGTGCCGACCTACACCCTCGGCGGCGTGCTCACCGCCTATTTCGGCCTGACGGTGGGCGAGGCGCTGCTGGCAATTCTGTTTGCCAACATCATCGTGCTGATCCCCCTGACCCTGAACGCCTTCGCCGGGACCAAGTACGGCATTCCGTTTCCGGTTCTCTTGCGCTCGTCCTTTGGGGTCATCGGTTCCAACGTACCGTGCCTGATCCGCGCCCTGGTGGCGTGCGGCTGGTTCGGCATCCAGACGATGTTCGGCGGGCTGGCGATCCACCTGTTTCTCGGCTCGGTGTTCGACGGCTGGAAGAGCCTGGGCGGCACCGGCGAAGTGATCGGCTTCATGGTGTTCTGGGTCATCAACCTGTGGGTGGTGTTGCGCGGAGCCGAGTCGATCAAATGGCTGGAAACCTTGTCTGCGCCCCTGCTGGTGCTGGTGGGCGTCGGACTGTTGGTGTGGGCATTGCCCAACGTTTCATTGACTGAACTGATGGCGGTCCCGGCCAAGCGGCCCGAAGGCGCCGGGGTGACCGGCTATTTCCTCGCCGGGCTGACGGCCATGGTCGGTTTCTGGGCCACCCTGTCGTTGAACATTCCGGACTTCAGCCGGTATGCCAAGAGCCAGAAAGACCAAGTCGTGGGGCAGATCATCGGCCTGCCGTTGACCATGTTCCTGTTCGCCTCCCTCGGCGTGGTCATGACCGCCGCCTCGGAAAAGCTGGTGGGGGTGACCGTCTCCGACCCGGTGACCTTGATCGGGCACATTCAGAGCCCGGTATGGGTGGCGCTGGCCATGGTGCTGATCATCGTCGCCACGCTGTCGACCAACACCGCCGCCAACATCGTTTCCCCCACCAACGACTTCCAGAACCTGGCGCCGAAACTGATCGGCCGCACCAAGGCCGTGATGCTCACCGGGCTGGTGGGGCTGGCGCTGATGGCCCACGAACTGTTGAAGAAACTCGGCCTGATCGTCTCCGAGGTCAGCCTCGAGTCGGTCTATTCCAATTGGTTGCTGGGTTATTCCAGCCTGCTGGGGCCGATTGCCGGGATCATGGTGGTGGATTATTTCCTGATCAAGAAACAGCAACTGGACCTGGCCGGGTTGTACCGCGACGACATTTACCCGGCGTGGAACTGGAACGGCTTCATCGCCTTTGGTGTGCCGGTGGTGCTGACACTGTTGGCCCTGGGCAGCGATGCGTTCAGCTGGTTCTACAGCTACGGCTGGTTCACCGGCTCGGCGCTGGGCGGGGTGATTTATTACGGGCTGTGCAGTCTGCAGGGGGCCAGCCCGGCTGTCGCCAAGTCACCTCTGCAATAACAGATGAATGCGGTTCCTGTGGGAGCGGGCTTGCTCGCGAATGCGGTGTATCAGCCAAAATTGATGTTGACTGACCCACCGCATTCGCGAGCAAGCCCGCTCCCACACTGGACCGCGTTGAATGAGATAACTGCCTGAAGGAGATGCCCATGAACGCAGCCATCGACGTCCTGCAATCCACCCATCCGCACATCAACCGCGACCGCCTGTGGCAATCGATCATGGACCTGGCCCAGCTCGGTGCCACGGTCAAGGGCGGTGTGTGCCGGCTGGCCCTGACCGACCTCGACCGCCAGGCCCGCGACCTGTTCGTGCAATGGACCCAGGCGGCGGGCTGCACCGTCAGCATCGATGGGGTGGGCAATATCTTCGCCCGGCGCCCGGGGCGCAATCCGAACCTGCCACCGGTCATGACCGGCAGCCACATCGACACCCAACCCACCGGCGGCAAATTCGACGGCTGTTTCGGCGTACTGTCCGGCCTGGAGGTGCTGCGCACCCTCAATGATTTGAACATCGAGACCGAAGCCCCCTTGGAAGTGGTGGTCTGGACCAACGAAGAAGGCTCGCGCTTCGCCCCGTGCATGATGGGCTCCGGGGTGTTCGCCGAGAAATTCACCCTCGAAGAAACCCTCGCCAAGACCGACGCCGAGGGCATCAGCGTGGGCCAGGCGCTCAACGCCATCGGCTATGCCGGCCCGCGTCCGGTCAGCGGGCATCCGGTGGGGGCGTATTTCGAGGCGCACATCGAACAGGGGCCGATCCTCGAGGACGAGGGCAAGACCATCGGCGTGGTGATGGGCGCCCTGGGGCAGAAGTGGTTCGACCTGACTTTGCGGGGCGTCGAGGCTCATGCCGGCCCGACCCCGATGCACCTGCGCAAGGACGCCCTGGTGGGCGCGTCGGTCATCGTCGGCGCCGTCAACCGCGCCGCCCTCGGTCATCAGCCCCATGCCTGCGGCACGGTCGGTTGCCTGCAGGCCTATCCGGGCTCGCGCAACGTCATCCCCGGCGAGGTGCGCATGACCCTGGATTTCCGTCATCTGGAACCGGTGCGCCTGGATTCGATGATCGCCGAGGTCAAGCAAGTGATCGAAGACACCTGCCGGCAGCACGGCCTGACCTTCGATTTGAAACCCACCGCCGACTTCCCACCGCTGTATTTCGACCAGGGCTGCGTCGACGCCGTGCGCGGGGCCGCCCAAGGGCTGGGCCTGTCCCACCTGGACATCGTCAGCGGTGCCGGCCATGACGCGATCTTCCTCGCCGAACTGGGCCCGGCCGGGATGATCTTCGTGCCCTGTGAAGGCGGCATCAGCCACAACGAAATCGAAAACGCCGCCCCGGATGACCTCGCCGCCGGCTGCGCGGTGTTGCTGCGGGCGATGCTGGCGGCCTCCCAGGCGATTGCCGAGGGGCGCATGGCGGCGTGAAGGGTGGAAGATCGCAACCTCGTTGCACGCGACAGCTCCTACACGGCTGCTACAGGGAACGTGTCATCAATGGGGATGGTCGTAACTTCCATGCGCGCCTGAATCACATGGAGACCCAATGAATCAGCAAGTCCCGACCACCGATACCAACCGTCGCCAATTGCTGCAGATCATTGCCGGACTGTCCGACGGGGTGATGTTGATCGAGGTCGACCAGACCATTGCCTGGGCCAACGCAGCGGTCTTGACCATGCACGGGGTCACTGATCTCAAGGCGCTGGGTGCTAATGCCGAGGAGTACGCCCAGCGCTTCAATTTGCGTTACCGCAACAATCATCCGCTGACGGAAGACAACTACCCCATCGCCCGGGTTGCCCGTGGCGATGAGTTCAGCGATGTGTTGGTGGAAGTCACGCCCAGGGCCGAGCCGGACCGTACCTGGGTGCATCGGATCCGCAGCATGGTCCTGGCCGACCGCAACGGCGAGCCGGAACTGCTCGTGTTGATCCTCAGCGATGCCACTGAATGGGCCAGCGCCGAGCAGCGCTTCGAGAAAACCTTTGGGGCCAACCCGGCGCCGGCGGTGATCTGTCGCCTCAGCGACCTGCGCTACATCAAGGTCAATCCGGGGTTCCTGGAGATGACCGGCTACAGCCGCGAGCAGGTGATCGGGCGTTCGGTGTACGAGCTGGATGTGCTCGAAGCCGCTGAAAAACGCGACCTGGCCGTCGAGCGCCTGGGGCAGGGCGCGACGATTCCGCAGATGCAGGCCGAGTTGAAATTGCCCGATGGCACCACCAAGCAGGTGGTCGTCGCCGGTCAGCCCCTGGACCTGCATGACGAAGACTGCATGCTGTTTTCCTTCATGGACATGGAGCCGCGCCGCAAGGCGGAAACGGCGCTGCGCCAGAGCGAGGAGCGTTTTGCCAAGTCGTTCCGCCTGTCGCCCGTGCCCACCCTGGTGTGCAGCGCCGAACAGCTATTGCTGGAAATCAACGAAGCGTTTCTCCAGACCACCGGTTACGCCAGCGAAGAGTTGCTGGGTAAAACCGTGGAGGAGATCGGTTTTCTCGACCCGGACGCCGGCGCCGCGCTGTTTGCCCGGTTGGAAAAGACCGCCGCAGTCTCCAGGATCGACGTCAAGGTGCATAAGAAAGGCGGTCAGCTCATCGACTGCGAGGTCGCCGCCGACACGGTGCTCATCCAGGACAAGCCCTGTTACCTGCTGGTGCTGATGAACATCACCGAACGCAAGCGCTCGGAGCTGGAGTTGGTGGCGGCCATCGAGGAGGTGATGAAAGACGCGTCCTGGTTCAGCCGGACCCTGATTGAAAAACTGGCCAACGTGAAGAGCATCAACGCCCAAGTGCCGAGTGTGTCATTCACCGAGCTGACGGCCCGGGAACGGGACGTGCTGGGGCTGATCTGCGAGGGGCTGGCAGACAAGGAAATCGCCGCGAGGCTGAAGCTGGCGCCCAACACCGTGCGCAATCACGTGGCGACCCTGTATTCGAAGCTGGATGTCCACAGCCGTAGCGAGGCGATTGTCTGGGCGCGAGAGCGAGGTTTGTTCGCCGGCGAACGGCGAATGAAGGCACCATGATAGCCAGTGCAAATGTACCGGGTGTACTGGTGCAAATTCGGGTTTTGCACGAGGGGGCGGTTCCTTAGGCTATGAGGGTGCGACATCGTTTGTGATGGCGCGTCCCCGCGAAACACTCAAGGAATATGCCACGATGTGCTGTGAACGAACCCGATACGAGCGCGACAGGATATCCATTCGGACCAGGAGGTCGGTACTGTCCATCGTTCATTTGTCCCCTCAGGGCTGAGGTGCATCCCATGACCCATTTGGCCCCCTTGCGTGCCCGTCTCGAACAAAGCTTTACGCCGCTGGCCTGCGAATGCAGCCTCAATGGCGACGGCACCCTCACCGTGCGTCTGTATCACCGTGAAAGCGGCGAGGTGGATTTGGTGGTGAGCGGCATGAGTGTCGACAGCGTCCGCTCGGAAGAGAGTATCGCGAAGTTGATCGATGAGCTGCGCTATGAACTGCAAAACACCCCGCTGCATCGCAGTGAGCTCTGATAGATAAAGATCAGGCACCCCACACCCACCCGCGGCTACAACAATGGCCCCCGGCAATCGAGCACCAACCGCGCGCCGCCCTGTTCGCTGCTGCCCACCTCCAACGTAAACCCGTGCAGGTTGACGATCGCTGCGACGATCGACAGGCCTAGGCCGAATCCGCCGTGCTGGCTGCTGCCCTCTGCACGGTAGAAACGGCGGAACACCGCCTTGCGCTCCGCCTCGGGGATACCCGGGCCGGAGTCGAGCACTTCGATGCGCGTGCTATCGCCCTGGTCGACCCCACGCAGGATCACCGTGCCCCCCGGCGGGGTGAACTTGATGGAGTTGCTCAGCAGGTTCGACACGGCCTCGAACAGCAAGGCCCGGTCGCCGTTGAGCAGGGGCAGGGCGTCGGGCGCCTCCAGGATGAAGGTCAGTTCGCGTTCCTCGGCCAGGGGCAGGTAAAAATCATGCAACTCCTGCAATAACTGCAACGGATCGAGGCGTACGAAACCCGAGCGCCGTTGCTGGTCTTCCAGTTCGGAAATCCGCAACAAACCGCGAAACCGCGCCATCAGGGTGTCGGTCTCGGCGATCACCTGGTCCATCTGCAAGGCCTCGGGGGAGCCGTCCGGCGCTTGCTGCTGGATGCGATAAAGCTGGGCACGCAGGCGCGTCAGCGGGGTACGCAGGTCATGGGCGATGTTGTCGCACACACCCTTGACCTCATTCATCAGGCGCTCGATGCGCTCGAGCATGGCATTGACGATCGCCGCCAGCATGTCCAGCTCATCGCGCCGGCTCGACAGCGGCAGGCGGTGGGTCAGGTCGCCGGCGACGATGGCTTCGGCGCTGGCCTGCAACTGGCGAATCCGTTGCAGCGGTCGGCGGCGTAGCAGGTGCCAGCCAGCGATGCCCGGCAGGATAGTCAGCGATACGCCCCAGAACAGTGCGTGCAAGATGATCCGTGTCACCGCGAACAGCGAGCCGTTGTCCCGGGCCAGGACCAGCCAGCGGCCGTCCTGGGTACGGGTCGCCACCGCGTCGCAGCTGTCCGAAGGCACGCCCGGGTCATCGGAGTCGACGCAGCCGCCGAGCATGTGGATCTTGCCGTCGAGGGGCAGGTCGGCAGGCACGCGCAGGATCGGCCCGCCCAAATGGCGCAGTTGCGGATCGAACAGCCCGTAGGCGTCGACGCCGCGCTCGTCCAGCGTCAGGCTGGCCATGAGCGCATCTTCCAGTTGGTCGCCGTGGATCCGGGCGAACAGGTGCTGGCGCTGCATCAGGGAGTGTTTGGCCAGGCTGTCGAGGTAGCCAAACACTTCGTAATACATCACCCCCATCAGGATCGCGCTCCAGATCACGAACAGCGAACTGTACAGCGCCAGCAGGCGGCTGCTGGAGGAGCGCCAGCCCTTAGCGGGGTTCAGCAATGACATAGCCGGAACCCCGTACCGTGCGAATCAGCGGTTCCAGGCCCGGCGGGTCGATTTTCTTGCGCAGGCGGCCGATGTGGACGTCGATCAGGTTGGTGCCGGGGTCGAAGTGATAGCCCCAGACTTCCTCGAAAATCATCATGCGCGAGAGGATTTGCCCGCTGTTGCGCATCAGGAATTCCAGCAGCTTGTATTCGGTGGGCAGCAGGCTCAGCAGCTGCCCGTTGCGGCTGGCTTCGCGGCTGATCAGGTTCAGTTCCAGGTCGGCCACCCGCAGCGCGGTTTCCGGCTCGCGGGTGCCATTGTTGCGCCGCAGCAGCACTTCGACCCGGGCGGCCATTTCGTCGGTGGCGAACGGCTTGGTCAGGTAATCGTCACCGCCGGCCCGCAGGCCACGCACGCGCTCATCCACATCGGAAAGGGCGCTGATCATCAGGATCGGCGTGGCCACGCCCATGGTGCGCAGCGTGGTGACGATCACCAGCCCGTCGAGCTCAGGCAGCATGCGGTCCAGCGTGATCAAGTCGTAGTCGCCGCTGACCGCCCGTTCCAGGCCTTCGCGACCGTTGTCGACCCAATCGACGTCCAGGCCGTTGCGGGTCAGCTCGGCCACGATTTCACGGGCGGTCACGGCGTCGTCTTCGATGGTCAGGATGCGGTTCATGGGCGGTACCGTGTGGGGAAGTTGGAGCGATTTCGCAGCATTCTGCCAAAAATTACCTGTCGGCTTTCTGAAAAAAAGTTCATGGACCGGCACGCCGATTCGCTGGCCTGGGTCAACACTTGGTCACAAATTATCGCTAACATGAATTTCGCTCGCACTATCATGTCGTGTCTGTTGCCCCGCCTCGGTGCGCTGTTGCCGGGTACCGACGCGAACCGGTGGATGTGTGCCGCAAGGAGCCGAAACCTCACTGAACCTTCAAGGAAGAGCAGCATGATGCAACCTCAAGACGTTCTACACCGAACATTCGATATCCAGCCGTTGACCCGCGCCGACATGACGGTGCGCCTGGACGGGCAAGCCGTCAACGCCGCCCACGGGGAAACCGTTCTCACCGTCATCCAGTCCCTGGGGCAACGCCAGGTCGCCCGCAACGACCACGACCAGATCAGCGGCGCCTACTGCGGCATGGGCGTGTGCCAGTGCTGCCTGGTCAAGATCGACGGCCGCCACAAGCGCCGCGCCTGCCAGACCCTGGTGCGCCCTGGCATGCAGATCGAAACCCGGGCCAACCGCATGACCGAAACGGAGGCGCCATGAGCCTCGATCCGGTGATTGTCGGCGGCGGGCCGGCGGGCATGGCTGCGGCCATCGAGCTGGCCACCCATGGGGTGCGTTGCACCTTGCTCGAAGAAGCGCCACGCCTCGGTGGCGTCGTGTACCGCGGGCCGCTGCGCGATGGCGTCAGCCTGGATTACCTGGGGCCGCGCTACAGCGAAGCCCTGGAAAAACTCCACGGAGAATACCAGCGACACGCCGGGTTGATCGAGGTGCGATTGGGCAACCGTGTCATCGGTGCCGAAGGCTTCCGGGCGTTGATGCTGCTGGATGCCGACGAGCGCCTGGGGGAGGTCGCCTATTCCCACCTGGTCCTGGCGGCCGGTTGTCACGAACGCAGCGTGCCGTTTCCTGGCTGGACGCTGCCGGGAGTGATGATGCTCGGAGGCCTGCAATTGCAGATCAAGAGCGGCGTGGTCCGGCCACCGAGCCCGGTGGTGATCGCCGGCACGGGGCCGTTGCTGCCGCTGGTGGCCTGTCAGCTGCACGCTTCGGGCGTGGCGGTGGCGGGTGTCTTCGAAGCCTGTGGGTTCGGCCGGATCGCCAAGGAAAGCCTGGCGTTGCTGAACAAGCCGCAGTTGTTCCTCGACGGCCTGAGCATGCTGGCCTACCTCAAGCTCAATCGCATTCCCGTGCGCTATGGCTGGGGCGTGGTGCAGGCTGACGGCGAGGGTGAGTTGAGCCACGTCACCGTCGCGCCTTATTCCGCGACCTGGGAGCCGGACCTCAAGCGCGCCGAACAGGTGCCGGCCCAGACCCTGGCGGTGGGCTACGGGTTTATCCCGCGGACTCAATTGAGCCAGCAGATGGGCCTGGAGCACGGTTTCAGCGAGGACGGCTATTTGCGGGCCGTGTCCGATGCCTGGCAACAAAGCAGCGAAGCGCACATTCACCTGGCCGGCGACATGGGCGGGATCCGTGGCGGTGAAGCGGCCATGCTCAGCGGGCGCATCGCGGCGTTGTCGATCCTCATGCAACGCAACGTGCTGGATCCGTCCACGGCCCTGGCCCACCGGGAGCGCTACCAGGCGCAATTGGCGCGGATCATTCGCTTTCGCGCCGCCGTGGATCGCTACACCCAGCGTGGTGCCGGGCAAACCGCGTTGCCGGCCGCCGACACGGTGATCTGCCGCTGCGAGCACGCTACCCGCGCCGACATCGACCGGGCGCTGGAGCAAGGCGTGCAGGACATGGCCAGCCTGAAGATGCGCACCCGCGTGAGCATGGGCGATTGCCAGGGGCGGATGTGCGTCGGCTACTGCACCGACCGCTTGCGCGAAGCCACCGGGCGCGCCGACGTGGGTTGGCTGCGGCCGCGTTTCCCCATCGATCCGATTCCCTTTTCAGCGTTCCAGAATGCCGGCACGGAGGCCGTTTCCCATGATTAAGGACTACGACGTGGTCATCGCCGGTGGCGGTGTGATCGGGGCCTCGTGTGCCTATCAACTGTCCAAGCGCACACACCTGAAGATCGCCCTGATCGACGCCAAGCGCCCCGGCAACGCGACCCGCGCCTCGGCGGGTGGGTTGTGGGCCATCGGTGAGTCGGTGGGCCTGGGTTGCGGGGTGATCTTCTTTCGCATGATGTCGGCCAACCGCAAGCGCCAGACCCAGGGCGCCGCCGTGGCGGTGGATGCCAGCACGCCGCACATCCTGCCGCAGTCGTTCTTCGAGTTCGCCTTGCAGTCCAATGCGATGTACCCGCAGTTGCACCGCGAATTGATCGACCGCCATGGCATGGATTTCAAGTTCGAGGAGACCGGGCTCAAGTTCGTGATCTACGATGACGAAGACCGTTTGTACGCCGAGCACATCGTCGCCTGCATTCCCCACCTGGCGGACCAGGTGCGCTGGCTTGACCAGGCGGCCTTGCGTGCAGCAGAGCCGAATGTGAGCCATGAGGCCCTGGGTGCCCTGGAGTTTCTCTGCGATCACCAGCTCAGTCCGTTCCGCCTGGCCGACGCCTACACCGAAGGTGCCCGGCAGAACGGCGTCGACCTGTTCTTCAACACCAACGTGACCGAGGTGTTGCGCAGCGGCACGCGGGTGACCGGGGTGCAAACCGATGAGGCGGGGACTTTCCACTGCCGGACCCTGATCAACGCGGCCGGCGCCTGGGCGGCGGACCTGAGCGAGCAGGCCACCGGCGTGCGGATTCCGGTCAAGCCGGTCAAGGGCCAGATCCTGCTGACCGAGCGCATGCCGAAAATCCTCAACGGCTGCCTGACCACCAGCGACTGCTATGTGGCGCAGAAAGACAACGGTGAAATCCTCATCGGCAGTACCACCGAAGACAAGGGTTTTGACGTGACCACGACTTATCCGGAGATCGAAGGGCTGGTGCAAGGCGCGGTGCGCTGCATTCCGCAGTTGGTCGACATCAACCTGAAACGAACCTGGGCCGGCCTGCGCCCGGGTTCGCCTGATGAACTGCCGATCCTGGGGCCGATGCGCGGGGTGGAAGGCTATCTCAACGCGTGCGGGCATTTCCGCACCGGCATCCTGACCTCGGCCATCACCGGCGTGTTGCTGGACAGACTGGTGAACAACGAGCCCTTGCCGTTGGACATCACGCCGTTCCTGGCGGACCGTTTCGAGGTGGCGCCGAGGGTCGTCGAGCCGAGGGAAATGGAACTGGCCTGAGCAAATCCTGTGTGGAAGTCTGTGGCGAATACATATCCCGCAGACATCCGGGAACAAACTGTGGGAGCGAGCTTGCTCGCGATGGCGTCAGGACAGTCAGTATCCCTGTTGACTGGTACACCGCTATCGCGAGCAAGCTCGCTCCCACAGGGATCCAGGGTAAATCGGAATCCTGCGCTTACTCCATCGGCGTGCTGACAAACGCCTCCAACCCTTCTGCATAGGCGGTGAACGCGCTGATCGATGGGAATGACTTGCCCTGCACCTGGTCCGGTACCACCAGGTTGGTGAAGCTCCAGGCCACTGCCACGGTGATGCCCGCCTGATCGAGTGTGCCGTCGGTGGCCAGCGGCTGTTTCACCAGTTCCTGTTCGAGCATGTCATAGGCCGCCGCCAGTTGGCCTTCCACGCGTTCGACCCAAGGGGCATGTTGGATTTCTGTCGGCCGCAGGTTGCGTTCGTAGTAGATCTGCACCGACTTCTCGCACGCCGCCAGGGCCAGGCCGATCAGGCGCAGGGCGCGCAGCCGTTGCCCACTGTCCACCGGCATCAGGCTTTTGCCCGGCGCGGCCAAGGCCTCGAGGTGGTCGATGATCAACGTGGAATCCATCAGCACATTGTCATCGTCCAGCACCAGGGTCGGGGCCTTGACCACCGGGTTGATGCGCTGGAATCGTTCGAAATGCCTGAACACCGAAACGGACTCGTGTTCCAGGGCAACCTCCAGGCACTTGGCGGAAATGGCGACGCGGCGCACGTAGGGCGAGTCCAGCATGCCGATCAGTTTCATGACGTCTCCTTCAGAAAAATCTTGCGGGTGTTAATCCTCGAACCCGACCTGTTCATGGATTTCATCGACCTTGAGTTCCAGCCGGTAAGCCACGGCGATGAACAACGCCTGGCACAGGCACAACGTGGCGCTCAACGAACGAAAGGCGAACGAACTGCCTTCGTTCACCAGCAACACGGCGTTGGCCCGCTTGGCCAGGGGCGAGAGATTGCTGTCGGTGATGATCAGGGTCTTGGCCTGGTGATGCTGGGCAATGCGCAGGCAGTGCTGGGTTTCCTTGCCGTAGGGCGTAAAGCTGATGGCGATGACCAGGTCGTTGGCCCGCACACTGCGCATCTGCTCGCGGTAGCTGCCCCCCAGGCCGGACACCAGGTGAATGCGTTTGTTGGTGTGCTGCAGGTTGTAGACCAGGTAATCGGCGACCGCGAACGAGCGGCGTACGCCCACCACATAGATATTGTCGGCGTTGACCACCAGGTCCACGGCCTTTTCGAACGCCTGGTCGTCCAGCTCCAACCCCAGGCGCTCGATGCCCGACAGGGTCGCGTTGACGCACTCGCGGGCCAGGTCGCCGCCGCTGGCTTTTTGCGACTTGTTGGCGATCATGCTGCGGATGCGCTGCTGGTAGTTCTGCACCGGCGTGGTCTTGTGGGTGTAGGCCTCGCGGAACAAGGCCTGCATTTCGCTGAACCCGCTGAAGCCGAAGCGCTGGGAAAACCTGACGATGGCCGAGGGGTGTACTTCGCATTCCCGGGCGATGTCACTGATGCGGTCGACCATGATCCGGTCGCTTTGCTGGCTCATGTAGCTGGCGATGCGCTTGAGCTGGCGCGGCAGGCTTTCGTATTCGTCGGTGATCAGTTGCAGCAGGCGCTCGGCATTGATCGGTGGGCTCGGGAGGGCGGGTTCGGACGCGCTCTCGGACGGCGCCGGCAGATCATCGGGGCGGGTCATAAAAAATCCTTCTGGCTTGTTCTTATAGGGCGGCCTTAAAAAAGGCCGGCCCTCGACAATAGGTTGGCTGGTCGCAGTCTACAGCGTAGGCGCAGGGAAAATCATGGGCGGACAAATGTTGCAGCAGGTGCTGAAACGATGCACTGCGTCTGGTTCGCTTTGGTTATTGCGTATTGGAAAAAATATTCCACATAAAAAATTTATAGAATAATTATTGATTGTTGCGCGCTGCTCGTTTTAGTCTGCATTCACCAACAGCGTTGGCGCCGGTGTCGGCGACAAGCGCAGGCTGATAAAAATAACAGGAGCCAGCATGGGCCAGACTCGTTTTGCCAGTGGGCGTCAATTGGATGTGATTTGCCTGGGACGCCTGGGCGTCGACCTCTACGCGCAGCAAGTCGGCGCGCGCCTGGAAGATGTTTCGAGCTTCGCCAAGTACCTGGGCGGTTCCTCGGCCAACATCGCGTTCGGCACGGCGCGCCTGGGCCTCAGGTCGGCGATGTTGAGCCGGGTAGGCGATGACCACATGGGCCGCTTCCTGGTGGAGTCCCTGGCCCGCGAAGGCTGCGATGTCAGTGGCATCAAGGTCGATCCCGAACGCCTGACGGCCATGGTCCTGCTGGGGATCAAGGACCGGGAAACCTTTCCCCTGGTGTTCTACCGGGAGAACTGCGCCGACATGGCGCTGCGCGCCGAAGACATCGACGAAACCTTCATTGCTTCCAGCAAGGCTTTGCTGATCACCGGCACGCATTTCTCCACCGACGGCGTCTACAAGGCCAGTCTCCAGGCGCTGGACTATGCGCAAAAACATCAGGTCAAGCGGGTCCTGGACATCGATTACCGGCCAGTGCTTTGGGGCCTGGCGGGCAAGGCCGATGGCGAAACGCGGTTTGTGGCCGATCAGAAAGTCAGCCAGCACGTGCAGAGCATCCTGCCGCGCTTCGATCTGATCGTCGGCACCGAAGAAGAATTTCTCATCGCCGGCGGCAGTGAAGACCTGCTGACCGCGTTGCGTACCGTGCGCTCGCTGACGGCGGCGACCTTGGTGGTCAAGCTCGGCCCCCAGGGTTGCACGGTGATCCATGGTGCCATTCCGGCCCGGCTCGAAGACGGCGCCATTTACCCGGGCGTGCGGGTCGAAGTCTTGAATGTACTGGGCGCCGGCGATGCGTTCATGTCCGGATTTCTCGCCGGCTGGCTGGAGGATGCCAGCGATGAACGCTGCTGCCAGTTGGCCAATGCTTGCGGTGGGCTGGTGGTGTCGCGCCATGCCTGCGCCCCGGCGATGCCGACCCGCGCCGAACTCGACTATTTGTTCGACAGCCCGGTGCCCATCACCCGGCCGGACCAGGATGTCGTGTTGCAACGGCTGCATCAGGTCAGCGTGCCCCGCAAGACCTGGAAACAGCTGTTCATCTTCGCCTTCGACCATCGCGGACAACTGGTGGAGCTGGCCCAGAAGGGCGGCCGCGAGTTGAGCAGCATCGGCGAACTCAAGCAACTGTTCATCCAGGCGGTGGCGCGGGTCGAAGCCGACCTGCGGCACCAGGGCATCGAGGCTGACGTCGGTCTGCTGGCCGACCAGCGCTTCGGCCAGGATTCGCTGAACGCTGCCACCGGCCGTGGCTGGTGGGTGGCGCGGCCGGTGGAAGTGCAGGGTTCGCGGCCACTGGCCTTCGAACACGGGCGCTCCATTGGCAGCAACCTGGTCGCCTGGCCACAGGAGCAGATCATCAAGTGCCTGGTGCAATTTCACCCGGACGACGAACCGCTGCTGCGCCTGGAGCAAGAGGCGCAATTGATGGGGTTGTACAAGGCCTCCCAGGCCAGCGGCCATGAATTGCTGCTGGAAGTCATTCCGCCCAAGGATCATCCGTCGCCGCACCCGGACGTGCTCTATCGCGCCCTCAAGCGCCTCTACAACCTGGGCATCTTTCCGGCGTGGTGGAAGATCGAAGCCCAGGGCGCGGATGAATGGCAGCAGCTCGATGAGCTGATCCAACAGCGCGACCCGTATTGCCGTGGCGTGGTCCTGCTGGGCCTCAACGCCCCGGCCGCCGCGTTGGCCGAAGGGTTTCGCCAGGCCAGCCAGAGCAGCACCTGCCGCGGTTTCGCCGTGGGCCGCACGATCTTCCAGGAACCGAGCCGGGCCTGGCTGGCCGGGGAAATCGATGATGAAACGCTGATCCAACAGGTGCAGGGCCGGTTTGTGGAGTTGATCGAGGCGTGGCGTGCTGCGCGAAGTCAGACATTGTGAATACTGAACCTGTGGGAGCGAGCTTGCTCGCGATAGCGGACTGACAGTTGACAACCAGTCGCCTGACCCACCGCTATCGCGAGCAAGCTCGCTCCCACAGGGTTCATTGCCGTCTTCAATGGTTATGAAAAAACAATAAAAGGTGCAGCCATGCCCGCTATTCGAATTGGCATCAACCCGATTTCCTGGAGCAACGACGACTTGCCATCGTTGGGCGGCGAGACGCCGTTGAGTACGGCGCTAAGTGAAGGCAAAGCCATCGGTTACGAAGGCTTCGAGCTCAACGGCAAGTTCCCCAAGGACGCCAAGGGCGTCGGCGATGTGCTGCGGCCGTACGACCTGGCGCTGGTCTCCGGCTGGTATTCCAGTCGCCTGGCCCGGCGCTCGGCGGCGCAGGAGATCGACGCCATCGCCAGCCACGTCGAGCTGTTGGCGCAGAACGGCGCCAAAGTGCTGGTGTACGGCGAGGTCGCCGATTCCATTCAAGGCCAACGCATTCCATTGGTCGAGCGGCCGCGTTTTCACACCGACGCGGCCTGGCAAGCCTACGCCGACAAACTCACCGAGCTGGCGCGTTTCACCTTGTCCCAAGGCGTGCGCCTGGCCTATCACCACCACATGGGGGCCTACGTCGAGTCGCCTGCGGACATCGACAAATTGATGGCCCTGACCGGCAGCGAAGTCGGCCTGTTGTTCGATTCGGGTCACTGTTACATGGGCGGGGGCGAACCGCTGCATGTCTTGCGCAAGCACATCGAACGCATCTGCCATGTGCATTTCAAGGACGTGCGCAAACCGGTGGTGCAACTGGCGCGCAATAACCTCTGGAGCTTCCCCGACTGCATCATCAACGGCACCTTCACCGTGCCGGGGGATGGCGATATCGACTTCGCCGCGTTGCTCGATGTGCTGCTGGCCGCCGACTACCAGGGCTGGCTGGTGGTGGAAGCCGAGCAGGATCCTGCCGTAGCGCCGAGTTATGCCTACGCCAAGAAGGGCTACGACACCCTGCGCGCCCTGCTGCAAGAAAGGAGTGCGTCATGAGCCTGTTGATCAAGAGCCATTCCAGCGGCCGAACCATGGTCCAGTTGCCAGCGGGTGAGCTGGAATACGTCGGCTTCGCCGCCTATCGCCTGAGCCTGGGTGAAACCCTGCCGGTGGCCGCTGGCGACAAGGAGCTGTGCCTGGTGCTGCTCAGCGGGCGCATCAGCCTCAAGGGCGAAGCGCCGGGGCAGGGCGCCTTCGATTGGGACAACCTTGGCGATCGCCAGTCGGTGTTCGAGGACAAGTCACCTTATGCCGCTTACCTGCCACCGGGCAGCCAGGCCCAGGTCACCGCCCTGAGCGATGTGCAAGTGGCGGTGTGTGCCGCGCCGGGTTCGGCGCGTAATGAATACGGCCCGCGTCTGATCCGCCCGGAGAGCATGAAGCGCAGCGTGCGCGGCAAGGGCGCCAACACCCGTTATGTCTGCGACATCCTGCCGGACAGCGAACCGGCCCACTCACTGCTGGTGGTGGAAGTGCGCACGCCGTCGGGGCACTCCTCGAGTTACCCGCCGCACAAGCACGACACCGACGACCTGCCGCACCAGAGCTTCCTCGAAGAGACCTATTACCACCAGGTCAACCCGTCCCAGGGCTTCGTGTTCCAGCGGGTCTACACCGACGACCGCAGCATCGACCAGGCCATGGCCGTGGAGAACAGCGACCTGGTGGTGGTGCCCAAGGGTTATCACCCGGTCAGCGTGCCCTATGGGTATGAGTCGTACTACCTGAACGTCATGGCCGGCCCGAAGCGGGTCTGGCAGTTCCATAACGACCCGCAGCACAGTTGGCTGCTCGACCTCTGAATGCCACACTTTCCACGGAGAACAAGAACAATGAGTGACACCCCGGTAGTAGGCCATTACATCGACGGTCGAGTGCAGGCCAGCGACAGCGCGCGCCTGAGCAATGTCTTCAACCCGGCCACTGGCGCGGTGCAGGCCAGGGTGGCCCTGGCCGAACCGAGTACCGTCGACGCGGCGGTGGCGTCGGCGCTGGCGGCGTTCCCGGCCTGGTCCGAGCAGTCGTCCCTGCGCCGTTCGCGGGTGATGTTCAAGTTCAAGGAATTGCTCGATCGGCATCACGACGAACTGGCGCAGATCATCAGCCGTGAACACGGCAAGGTGCTGTCCGACGCCCACGGTGAAGTCACCCGGGGCATCGAGATCGTCGAGTACGCCTGCGGTGCGCCGAACCTGCTCAAGACCGATTTCAGCGACAACATCGGCGGTGGCATCGACAACTGGAACCTGCGTCAGCCCCTGGGTGTTTGCGCCGGGGTCACGCCGTTCAACTTCCCGGTGATGGTGCCCTTGTGGATGATTCCCCTGGCGCTGGTCGCCGGCAACTGCTTCATCCTCAAGCCTTCGGAGCGCGACCCGTCCGCCAGTTTGCTGATGGCCCGCTTGCTGACGGAAGCCGGCCTGCCGGATGGCGTGTTCAACGTCGTCCAAGGCGACAAGGTGGCGGTGGATGCGCTGTTGCAGCACCCGGACATCGAAGCGATTTCCTTTGTCGGCTCCACACCGATCGCCGAATACATCCACCAGCAAGGCACGGCGCACGGCAAGCGCGTCCAGGCCCTGGGCGGGGCGAAGAACCACATGATCGTCATGCCCGATGCCGACCTCGACCAGGCGGCGGATGCGTTGATCGGTGCGGCCTACGGCTCGGCCGGCGAGCGCTGCATGGCGATTTCCATCGCCGTGGCGGTGGGTGAGGTGGGGGATGAACTGATTGCCAGACTGTTGCCCCGCATTGATCAACTGAAGATCGGCAACGGCCAGCAGCCCGGCACCGACATGGGACCGCTGGTCACCGCCGAGCACAAGGCCAAGGTGGAAGGTTTCATCGACGCCGGCGTGGCCGAGGGCGCCCGACTGATCGTTGATGGCCGTGGTTTCACGGTGCCGGGGGCCGAGCAGGGGTTCTTTGTCGGTGCGACGCTGTTCGACCAGGTCACCGCCGAGATGAGCATCTACCAGCAAGAGATTTTCGGGCCGGTGCTGGGGATTGTCCGTGTGCCGGACTTCGCCACGGCGGTGGCGCTGATCAATGCCCATGAGTTCGGCAACGGCGTGTCGTGCTTCACCCGTGACGGCGGCATCGCCCGGGCGTTCGCCCGCAGCATCAAGGTCGGCATGGTGGGCATCAACGTGCCGATCCCGGTGCCCATGGCCTGGCATTCCTTTGGCGGCTGGAAGCGTTCGCTGTTCGGCGATCACCATGCCTACGGCGAAGAAGGCCTGCGCTTTTACAGCCGCTACAAAAGCGTGATGCAGCGCTGGCCCGACAGCATCGCCAAGGGTCCTGAATTCAGCATGCCGACTGCCCAATAACCCGTTTTTTCTACAGTGCCGGAGGGAGAACAACAATGAATAAGCCCCTGCGTTTTGCCTTGAATCGAATGGTCGCCCCGCGCCTGTCACTGCCCGAATTCATTGACCTGGCCCTGGCGTTGAAAACCGATGCCATCGAGATCCGCAACGATCTGAAGGGCGTCGAGATCGAGGACGGCATGCCGCCCGGCCGTGTGCGTGAGTTGTGTGAGGAAAGGGGCATCAAGGTGCTGTCGATCAATGCCCTTTACCCTTTCGACGTGTGGAACGAGGAGCGTCGCGCCCAGGCCGTGCGGCTGGCCGATTACGCCCGTGAATGCGGCGCCGAGGGGCTGGTGGTGTGCCCGCTCAACGACCGGGCCGACCCGCGCAGCGAGGCTGACCGAGCGGCGGGGCTGCGTACCGCCCTCAGCGAACTGGCGCCGATCCTGCGCGCCTTCGGCATCTACGGCTTCATCGAACCCCTGGGTTTCGAAGAGTGCTCGCTGCGCCACAAGCGTACCGCCGTGGACGCGATCCAGGCCATCGGCGGGCTGGATGTGTTCCGCCTGGTGCACGACACCTTTCACCATCATCTGGCGGGGGAGCAGGCGTTCTTTCCCGAACTGACCGGGCTGGTGCACATCTCCGGCGTCGAAGATGCCCAAATGCCTTTGGCGACGATTCGTGACGGCCATCGGGTGCTGGTGGGCGCGGCTGACATCCTGGGCAATGCCGCGCAGATCGAGGCGCTGCGGGCCGGTGGCTACGAGGGCTACCTGTCCTTCGAACCGTTTGCCGAGAGTGTCCATGAACTGGCCGACATTCGCCAGGCGTTGGGGGCGAGCATGAATCACCTGCAACGCTCACAGGCCTGACCCGACTTCCTGAACGATGGAGAACCCCTTGTGGGAGCGAGCTTGCTCGCGATGACGGCGCCCCAATCAATACATGCGTCGCCTGACACACCGCTATCGCGAGCAAGCTCGCTCCCACACTTGACCGAGTTGCGTTTGAAAAGGTGCAAGCATGACCACAACACGACTGACCATGGCCCAGGCCCTGGTGAAATTCCTCGATAACCAGTACGTCGAGGTCGATGGCGTCCAGAGCAAGTTCGTCGCCGGAGTCTTTACCATTTTCGGCCACGGCAACGTGCTGGGCCTGGGCCAGGCGCTGGAGCAGGACAGCGGCGACCTGGTGGTCCATCAGGGCCGCAACGAACAGGGCATGGCCCATGCCGCCATCGGGTTTGCCAAGCAGCACCTGCGGCGCAAGATCTACGCCTGCAGCGCGTCGGTCGGCCCCGGTGCGGCGAACATGCTGACCGCCGCGGCCACCGCCACGGCCAATCGCATTCCGTTGCTGCTATTGCCCGGCGATGTCTACGCCAGTCGCCAGCCGGACCCGGTGTTGCAGCAGATCGAACAGTTCCACGACCTGAGCATCAGCACCAACGACGCCTTCAAGGCCGTGAGCAAATACTGGGACCGCATCAACCGCCCCGAGCAGTTGATGACTGCGGCGATCCAGGCCATGCGCGTGCTCACCGACCCGGCCGAAACCGGCGCGGTGACCCTGGCGCTGCCCCAGGACGTGCAGGCCGAAGCCTACGATTACCCGGATTACTTCCTGCAAAAACGCGTGCACCGCATCGACCGTCGCCCGGCCACCGAAGCAATGCTCGGCGACGCCCTGGCGCTGCTCAAAGGCAAGCGCAAACCGTTGATCATCTGTGGCGGCGGCGTGCGGTATTCCGGAGCCAATGCGGCGTTGCAGGCCTTCGCCGAGCGTTTCGACATTCCCTTCGCCGAGACCCAGGCTGGCAAGAGCGCCGTGGTGTCGAGCCATCCGTTGAACGTCGGTGGCGTCGGTGAGACCGGTTGCCTGGCGGCGAACCTGCTGGCCAAGGACGCCGACCTGGTCATTGGCGTCGGGACGCGCTACAGCGACTTCACCACCGGCTCCAAATGGTTGTTCCAGCACCCGGACGTGCAGTTCCTCAATCTCAATATCAGCCCCTGCGACGCCCTGAAGCTCGACGGCGTGCAGTTGCTGGCCGACGCCCGCTCAGGCCTGGAGGCGCTGTCTGCGGCGATGGGCGACTACCGCGCCGAGTGGGGCGGGCAGATAGCCGATGCCAAGGCTCGCTTGGACGCCGAGGTGGACCGCGTCTACCAGTCCGATTACCGCGTCGAAGCGTTCCTCCCGGAAATCGACGACCACATGGACCCGGCGGTGTTTCGCGAATTCATCGAACTCACCGGTTCCTGCCTGACCCAGAGCCGCGTGTTGGGCACTCTCAACGAAACCCTGGCCGACGATGCGATCATCGTCGCCGCCGCCGGCAGCTTGCCCGGCGACTTGCAGCGCGCCTGGCGCAGCAAGGGCGTGAACACCTATCACGTCGAGTACGGCTATTCGTGCATGGGTTATGAGGTGAACGCGGCCTTGGGTGTGAAACTCGCCGAGCCCGAGAAAGAGGTGTACGCCTTGGTGGGCGACGGTTCCTACATGATGCTGCACTCGGAACTGGCGACCTCGATCCAGGAGCGACGCAAGATCAACGTGGTGCTGCTGGACAACATGGCCTTCGGCTGCATCAACAATTTGCAGATGGGAAATGGCATGGACAGCTTCGGCACCGAGTTCCGTTTCCGCAACCCGGACACCGGCAAGCTCGACGGTGCCTTCGTGCCGCTGGACTTCGCCATGAGTGCCGCGGCCTATGGCTGCAAGACCTACAAGGCGACGACCCTGGAGGAGCTGCGCGCGGCCCTGGCGGATGCGCGGCGCCAGACGGTCTCCACCTTGATCGACATCAAGGTCCTGCCCAAGACCATGATTCACAGCTACCTGTCGTGGTGGCGGGTGGGCGTGGCGCAAGTCTCCACCAGCGCCCGCACCGATGCCGTCGCCAAGACCCTCAATGAACGACTGGCCAAGGCCCGTCAATACTGATTGCCCCAACCCTACGAAAGGAGTTCCACATGTCTTTGAAGCTGGGCGTCATTGGCACCGGGGCCATCGGCCAGGACCATATCCGTCGTTGCAGCCAGACCTTGCTCAACAGCCAGGTGGTGGCGGTGACCGACATCAACCTGCAACAAGCGGCCAAGGTCGTGGCCGATCTCAAGCTGACCGCCGAGGTCTACCCCGACGGTCATGCGTTGATCAAGGCGCCGGACGTGGAGGCGATCCTCGTCACCTCCTGGGGCCCGAGCCATGAAGAATTCGTGCTGGCGGCGATTGCGGCGGGCAAACCGGTGTTCTGCGAAAAGCCCCTGGCGGTCACGGCCGAAGGTTGCCGCAAGATCGTCGACGCCGAAGTGGCCCACGGCAAGCGCCTGGTGCAGGTTGGTTTCATGCGGCCCTACGATGAAGGCTATCGCGCGCTCAAGGCGGTGATCGACAGCGGCCAGATCGGTGAGCCGCTGATGCTGCACTGCGCCCACCGTAACCCGCGCGTGGGCGAGAACTACAAGACCGACATGGCGATCACCGACACCCTGATCCACGAGCTGGATGTGTTGCGCTGGTTGCTGGCCGATGACTACGTGTCGGTGCAGGTGGTGTTCCCACGCAAGACCAGCAAGGCCTTGGCTCACTTGCGGGACCCACAGATCGTCCTGTTGGAAACCGCCCGGGGCACGCGCATCGACGTCGAGGTGTTCGTCAATTGCCAGTACGGCTATGACATCCAGTGCGAAGTAGTGGGGGAGACCGGCATCGCCAAGCTGCCGGAACCGTCCCAGGTGCAACTGCGCAGCGGCGCCAAGCTGTCCAATGCGATCCTGATGGATTGGAAGGACCGCTTCATCGCCGCTTACGACGTCGAACTGCAGGCCTTCATCGACGGCGTGCGCGCCGGGCAAGTGGGCGGGCCCTCGGCCTGGGATGGGTTTGCCGCGGCGGTGGCGGCGGATGCCTGTATCGAAGCGCAGCAGAACGGGCAGATCGTCAAGGTCGACCTGCCCGAGCGCCCGCGTTTCTATGGCTAACCCCAATCCCCTTTGGGTATGCAGTCAAATGGTGGGAGCTGAGCTTGCTCGCGATAGCGGTGGGTCAGTCAACATGATGCAGGCTGATCCGCCGTCATCGCGAGCAAGCTCGCTCCCACAGGGTGTTTATCCAATGACTTTCAAGGAGCTTTCATGCGAATCGGGCTAGTCGGCTATGGCAAGGGTGGGCGGTTCTTTCATGCGCCGCTGATCAGCAGTCTGCCGGGGGCTACGTTCGTCGGCGTGGTGACCCGCTCCGTCGAGCGCCGCCAACAATTGGCCAGCGATCACCCGCAGGCCCAGGCCTTCGACACCCTCGAACAATTGGTGGCCGCGGGCGTCGATGCGGTGGTGGTGTCCACGCCTTTGGACGGTCGCCCGGCCATTGTGATGCACGCCATCGAACTCGGCGTGGCGGTGGTCAGCGACAAACCGTTCGCCCCTGACGCCGCGCAGGCCGAGGCGATGGTGTTGGCCGCCGAACGTCGCAACGTGCCTTTGAGCGTGTACCAGAACCGCCGCTGGGATTCGGATTTCCTGACCCTGCGCAAGCTGTTGACCTCCGGGGCCCTCGGGCAAGTCATTCGTTTTGAGTCGAGTGTCGAACGTTATTCGCCAACCTCGGTAGGCAAAGGCAGCGGTGGTGGGTTCCTGCGCGATTTGGGCAGCCACTTGGTGGACCAGGCGCTGCAACTGTTCGGGCCGGTGGTGCGGGTCTACGCCGAGCTGGACTACCGTCAGCCAGGCCAGGTGTTCGACAACGGCTTCTTCATGTCCTTGACCCATGCCAGCGGCGTCATCTCCCACTTGAGCGGCAATTGCGTGCAAAACGCACCGCGCCCGCGCTTTCGGGTCAGCGGCACCGAGGGCTGCTACACCGTCGAAGGTTTGGACGGGCAGGAGGCTCAGGCATTGGCCGGGTTGAGCCCGGCGACCGAGGGCGAGCGCTGGGGGGCTGAAGAACATCGGCGCTGGGGCTGGTTCGAACACGGCACCGAGCGCGAGCGGGTGGCCTCGGAGCGTGGCTGCTGGCTGGCGTTCTATCAACACCTGCAAACCGCGTTGCAGGGCACTGGCCCGCTGCCGGTGAAGGCCCGTGATGCGCTGGCGACCACCCGCATCCTCGACGCCGCCAGGCAGAGTGCCGGGCAGGGCGAAGTGGTGCGGTTGTCCACGCCGGTGGGTCATGGAATAAAAAACGAATAAAATTCTAAAATCAGTTGATATGGAAAATATTTTCCAATAAAGTCGATTCCAGGTTACCGACAACCCTGTTTGTCTTCCGCCAAGCCAGCCTTGAACGGACGACAGGCGAAACAAAAACAAGAAACACAGCTAGGTACCGTCGATGAAAACCTTCAGCCGTTCTGCGTTTCACCTGCCACGTCTACTGCGTCTGTCCGCAGTCTTTCCCCTGTTCGAATCCCTGTGTATCCAGCGCAACGGCGCCGTGGTCTGCTGCATGCCCGGCGCGCCCATCGTGCGTTTGCCCCGTTCCTGATCCGCTACGCCTTATCCATAAAACCAACAAAAAAGTGGAGAAAGACCGTTCATGAAGACCAAGACCCGTATCGCCTCGCTGGCCCTGTCGTTGATGCTCACCAGCGGCGCTGCCCTGGCGGACCTGAAGATCGGCGTCAGCATGTCCCAGTTCGATGACACCTGGTTGACCTACCTGCGCGAATCCATGGACAAGAAAGCCAAGTCCCTGCCGGACGGCGTCACCCTGCAGTTCGAAGATGCCCGCAGCGACGTGGTCAAGCAGTTGAGCCAGGTGGAAAGCTTCATCAGCCAGAAGGTCGACGCGATCATCGTCAACCCGGTGGACACCGCCGCGACCCAGCGCATCACCAAGGCTGCCGTGGCCGCCGGCATCCCGCTGGTGTACGTCAATCGCCGTCCCGACGACCTGAAACTGCCGGCAGGCGTGGTCACCGTGGCCTCCGACGACTTGGAAGCCGGTCGCATGCAGATGCAATACCTGGCTGAAAAAATGGGCGGCAAGGGCAACATCGTGATCCTGTTGGGTGACCTGGCCAATAATTCCACCACCAACCGCACCAAGGGCGTCAAGGATGTGCTGGCCAAGTACCCCAACATCAAGATCGAGCAGGAGCAGACCGGCACCTGGTTGCGCGACAAGGGCATGACCCTGGTCAACGACTGGCTGACCCAGGGACGCGAATTCCAGGCGGTGGTGGCCAACAACGACGAGATGGCCATCGGCGCCGCCATGGCCCTCAAGCAAGCGGGCACTGAGCCGGGCACGGTATTGATCGCCGGGGTTGACGGCACGCCGGACGGTTTGAACGCCATCAAGAAAGGCGAAATGGCGGTCTCGGTATTCCAGGACGCCAAGGGCCAGGCCGATGGCTCGATCGACACGGCGGTGAAAATGGTCAAGAAGCAGCCGGTCGAGCAGGCCGTCTGGGTACCGTACCGCCTGATCACACCGGAAAACGTCGATCAGTTCAAGTGACGTTCAACCCGGCCCCACCACAATAATAAGCAGGCAAGGTCGCAACGCCGACCTTGCCGAGGGAGTACCTGATCATGTTCGCTTCAGCGACTGCTTCGAGCGCCCCGGCCGTGACTTTCCAGCCGGATGTATCACTTGATGAGCCGTACCTGCTGGAAGTCGTCAATGTCAGCAAGGGCTTTCCCGGTGTGGTGGCCCTGTCCGATGTCCAATTGCGGGTACGCCCCGGCTCCGTGCTGGCCCTGATGGGCGAGAACGGTGCGGGCAAATCCACCTTGATGAAGATCATCGCCGGCATCTACCAGCCCGACGCCGGTGAACTGCGCCTGCGCGGCAAGCCGGTGACGTTCGACACGCCGCTCGCGGCGTTGCAGGCCGGCATCGCGATGATCCATCAGGAACTGAACCTGATGCCCCACATGAGCATCGCCGAAAACATCTGGATCGGCCGCGAGCAGCTCAACGGCCTGCACATGGTCGACCATGGCGAGATGCACCGTTGCACCGCCCGGCTGCTGGAACGCCTGCGCATCAAGCTCGATCCCGAGGAGCTGGTGGGCAACCTGAGCATCGCCGAGCGGCAGATGGTGGAAATTGCCAAGGCCGTCTCGTATGACTCCGACATCCTGATCATGGACGAGCCGACCTCGGCCATCACCGAGACCGAAGTCGCCCACCTGTTCTCGATCATCGCCGACCTCAAGTCCCAGGGTAAGGGCATCATCTACATCACCCATAAGATGAACGAAGTGTTCGCCATCGCCGATGAAGTGGCGGTGTTTCGCGACGGCGCCTACATCGGCCTGCAACGGGCCGACAGCATGGATGGCGACAGCCTGATTTCGATGATGGTCGGACGCGAACTGAGCCAGTTGTTCCCGGTGCGGGAGCAACCCATCGGTGAGTTGGTGCTGTCGGTGCGCGACCTGAGCCTGGACGGCATTTTCAAAGGCGTGTCCTTCGACCTGCATGCCGGGGAGATCCTGGGCATCGCCGGGTTGATGGGCTCGGGCCGGACCAACGTGGCCGAGGCGATTTTCGGCGTGACCCCGAGCACCGGCGGCGAGATCCGGCTGGACGGCCAACCCGTGCGCATCAGCGACCCACACATGGCCATCGAGAAGGGCTTCGCGCTGTTGACCGAGGACCGCAAGCTCAGCGGCCTGTTCCCGTGCCTGTCGGTGCTGGAGAACATGGAGATGGCGGTGCTGCCCCATTACGTCGGCAACGGTTTCATCCAGCAGAAAGCCCTGCGCACCTTGTGTGAGGACATGTGCAAGAAGCTGCGGGTCAAGACCCCGTCGCTGGAACAGTGCATCGACACCCTGTCCGGCGGCAACCAGCAGAAAGCGCTGCTGGCGCGCTGGCTGATGACCAACCCGCGCATCCTGATTCTCGACGAGCCGACCCGCGGCATCGATGTCGGCGCCAAGGCCGAAATCTATCGGCTGATTTCCTACCTCGCCAGCGAAGGCATGGCAGTGATCATGATTTCCTCGGAACTGCCGGAAGTATTGGGCATGAGCGACCGGGTCATGGTGATGCACGAAGGTGACCTGATGGGCACCCTCGACCGCAGCGAAGCGACCCAGGAACGAGTGATGCAACTGGCTTCGGGCCTGTCCTGATGCTCGTCAGTCCAGATAAAAAAGGTAAGTGGCTATGAACGCAATACTGGAAAACAAACCCGCGGCCGCACCGACCAGGCCCCGGCGGCGCCTGCCGACGGAGTTGAGCATCTTCCTGGTGCTGATCGGCATCGGCCTGGTGTTCGAAATGTTCGGCTGGATCATGCGTGACCAGAGTTTCCTGATGAACTCCCAGCGCCTGGTGTTGATGATCCTGCAAGTCTCGATCATCGGCCTGCTGGCCATCGGCGTGACCCAGGTGATCATCACCACCGGTATCGACTTGTCGTCCGGCTCGGTGCTGGCGCTGTCGGCCATGATCGCCGCCAGCCTGGCCCAGACGTCGGACTTCGCCCGGGCGGTGTTTCCCTCGCTGACGGATTTGCCGGTGTGGATACCGGTGGTGGCGGGGCTCGGGGTGGGGCTGCTGGCCGGGGCGATCAACGGCAGCATCATTGCCATTACCGGCATCCCGCCATTCATCGCCACCCTCGGCATGATGGTCTCGGCCCGTGGCCTGGCGCGCTACTACACCGAAGGCCAGCCGGTGAGCATGTTGTCCGATTCCTACACCGCCATTGGCCATGGCGCCATGCCGGTGATCATCTTCCTGGTGGTGGCGGTGATCTTCCACATCGCCCTGCGCTACACCAAGTATGGCAAGTACACCTACGCCATTGGCGGCAACATGCAGGCGGCGCGGACCTCGGGCATCAACGTCAAGCGCCACCTGGTGATCGTCTACAGCATTGCCGGGTTGCTGGCGGGCTTGGCCGGCGTGGTGGCTTCGGCGCGAGCGGCGACCGGGCAGGCGGGCATGGGCATGTCCTACGAGCTGGACGCGATTGCGGCGGCGGTGATTGGCGGCACCAGCCTGGCGGGCGGGGTGGGGCGCATCACCGGGACCGTGATCGGGGCGCTGATCCTCGGGGTGATGGCCAGCGGCTTTACCTTCGTCGGCGTCGATGCCTATATCCAGGACATCATCAAGGGCTTGATCATCGTGGTGGCGGTGGTCATCGACCAGTACCGCAACAAGCGCAAACTCAAGCGCTGATTCCCCCGAGGTTGCGACAAAGCGCCACGCCTGACCCGCGTGGCGTAGCCATTTGTCTTCTTAATACAGCTATTGCAGCGAATTTCTTGTTATAAACGCACTCCGATGACTGCCAAAAGCCTGTCAGAGAACATTTGAGGGGCTTGTCGGACATTTTCCCTATGTTTTCAGTTGCTGAGGCCTCGACTCGGCCTTAGACTGCCGCCCCTCGTAAATTGAGTGCCGGGTGGCGCTTGGAATAGACGGCGCCTTCCCGATGAGCGTGGCAGCTGCGCTGCGGGACGCTCCATAATTCGCCTTAATGCACGTTTTTTTATAGAGAAATCAATGACAAAGGAAAAGTTGCTGGCCATGCCGGCGGATGACTACATGAATGCCGAGCAGCTGGCTTTCTTCACCAAGCTGTTGCAGAACATGAAGGTCGAAACCCACGAGCGCATCGAACAGAACCGAATCGCCATTGAAAGCCTGGACACCCCGGCCGACCCGGCGGACGCTGCTTCCGTAGAAGAAGAGCGTACCTGGCTGGTCAACGCCATCGATCGCGACCAGCGCATGCTGCCTCAACTGGAGCAGGCCCTGGACCGTATCAACGACGACAGCTTCGGCTGGTGCGACGACAGCGGCGAGCCGATCGGCCTCAAGCGCCTGCTGATCAGCCCGACCACCAAGTACTGCATCGAAGCCCAGGAACGCCACGAACAGATCGACAAGCACCAGCGTCAGGCCTGATTCGCTTTTCCGAAAAAAGATCGCGACCTTTTGACGAAGGCCGCGATCTTTTGCTTTCGCCCGTGCCTGTTCGTCTACTTCCGTTGACCTGCTGCAAGAACACGACTAATGGACCATGGATAATGGCTCGGTAGTGGCGTTTAATGCGGTCATAACAACGAAAATGTGGGTGACGGACATGGCGACAGACGGAACGCTGGCGGGTGCGGTGCCGGCCTCGGTACCTGCGACAGAAAGCGCGGCACGCTGGCTGACGCCGACCTTGCAGAGCCTCGCCCTGGCGTTGCTGCTGTGCGGCATGGCCCTGGGCGGCTGGTCGCTGTACCTGGGCCTGCCGCTGGTCATGCTCATCGTCTGGTTGCCGCGCCTGCGTTCGCGCGTGGCCGCGGCCCCCGCATCCACGACCGACCCATTGGCCGAGCTGACCCGCGACCTGTCCTACACCACCAGCCATAACGCGCTGTCGGCGGCTGGTGTCGCCTATTCGGTCAAGCAACTGGCCGGCAAGGTCCAGTCCCAACTCGATGCGGCGGCGCAGATCGTCAGCAATGCCGAATCGATGATCGCCACTGAACAGGCCACTTCGCAACTCAGCCAGCAGGCCTTGGGCGCTGCCAGCGAGGCCCATCGCAGCAGCGTGGCCGGGCGTAGCGAACTGGTGGAATCCATCAGCCGCATGCACCAGCTCAGCCAGCGTGCGAATGACAGCCGTGAGTTGATCGAGGCCTTGAGCGTACGCAGCGATGAAATCCAGCGAGTCAGCCTGGTGATCCAATCGATTGCCAGCCAGACCAACCTGCTGGCGCTGAACGCGGCCATCGAGGCGGCCCGCGCCGGTGAGCATGGCCGCGGGTTCGCGGTGGTGGCCGATGAGGTCCGCGGCCTGGCCGGGCGCACCGCCGCGGCGACCGGCGAAGTCGGGGTGATGGTGGCCGACATCCAGCAGCGCACGACCCAGGTGGTGGAGCAGATCCGTCAATTGGCCGCTGACCTGGACAGCGGCGTGCAGCAGGTGGAGCACACCGGCCAGCATTTGGAAAACATTGCCCGGCTCGCCGCTGGCGTCGAAACCCAGGTCAGCGCCATCGCCCAAGGCACCGACACTAATCGCGAACAACTCGACAGCCTGTTCCACGCCATCGAACAGATGCGCAGCGACCTGTCCATCAGCGACCAGCAGACCCAGCGCCTGGCCGAGGCGGCGGTGCAGATGGAAGGCCAGGCCGAAACCATCAGCGAACGCCTGGCTGAGGTGGGGCTCGACGATTATCACCAACGGGTCTACGACCTGGCGCGGGAAGGGGCGAGCCAGATCGCCGCGCAGTTCGAGGCCGACATCGACCAGGGCCGTGTCAGCCTGGAGGACTTGTTCGACCGTAATTACCAGCCGATCCCCAATACCCAACCGGCCAAATTCCAGACCCGTTTCGACCGCTACACCGACCAGGTCCTGCCGGCGATCCAGGAGCCGTTGCTGGCCCGCCACGAGGGGCTGGTGTTTGCGATTGCCTGCACCCAGCAGGGCTACGTGCCGACCCACAACAAGGCGTTCAGCCAGCCACTGACCGGCGATCCCCAGGTGGACACGCTGAATAACCGCACCAAGCGCAAATTCTCCGATCGCACCGGGATTCGTTGCGGCAGCCACCAGCAACCCGTATTGCTCCAGACCTACACCCGCGACACGGGAGAACTGATGCACGATCTTTCCGTGCCGATCATGCTCAAGGGGCGTCACTGGGGTGGTTTGCGGTTGGGCTACAAACCCGAGAAGCCGCGTTAGGCCGGAACGGCATCGATGTGGCAGGAGGCCTTTGTGGCGAGGGGATTTATCCCCGTTGGGTTGCGCAGCAACCCCACGGCTGCAACTCCATTCATACTGACACCCCGCACCCTCAGGCTTCAGGGCTGCTGCGCAGCCCAGCGGGGATAAATCCCCTCGCCACAGGGTTCAATGCAGCTTGGTTGATTATTTACCGTCGTGCAGCCGTACATTCAGTTGATCCACCAGCACCGCCTCTTCGCCGTCGGCCAACAGCCATTCGCGCAGCAGGTCTTTTTGCTGGTCCGACCAGAAGTCGGCTTCCACCAGCTTGATCTCCGGCGCCAATGGGTGTGCAACGATGAAATCGTCGATGGCTTTGCCGTCCGAGGGCAGGCCGAGTTGGTCGAACAGAGTACTGAGGTCGTGAGAAGGCTGTTCCATGGAAGTCTCCTTTGGGTGGGGCGCCGTCGTAGCGCCTCGGGGCTTACCTTCATCTGAGGCAAGCGGTCATCAGGAGTTCGATTGGAATCAGGCTTTCAAGGCCCCTTCATCCACGGCGGCCTTCAACGCCCTGGCTGCTTCCCTGGCAGCCTCGGCCGCGAGCTGCGAAGTCTTGAACCAGCGATCCTTTTCCACCTGGTGGCAACTGACGGTGGTCAACGGTGGCTTGGCACGCATCACGATGACGGCCTGGAACTCGCCTTCGACTTCTCTGGCTTCGCCCCGGATAAAAAACTCGCCAATATCAAATTCCGTCACGTCGCGCCTTCTCCTCGAAACCATTATGGGTGCGCGATCCGCCGATTTACGACGGTCTTCGCTGGGCGGGCAGTATGGCAGTAGTTGCCTGTCGGCGGCTGAGTTAACTCATGGACGGGCACATAAGCGTTTCAGGCGCTGTTTTCAAGGCGCTTGGCCAGGTAGCAGGCCTCGTTATGGTCGGTGCGGAATCCTCTTACACGTCCAGTCGATGTTTCTTCAATGTGAAAAAAACACTTGCCGGCCAAGACGACCCGATAACGCGGTTGAATCAACGAAATTGGCAGGCAATCGGCTCCGTCAGGGCTGTTGGCTGGTTCAGCGATGCATGGGGTGACGGGGAGGGCTTGGGTGGTGAAAGTGGCCATTGTGAATTCCTTTTCATGGTTTACCGACGAATTGTCGGGTACTTCGAGTAGTCTCCACGCCTTCGGCTACTCTAGAATCGGCAGCGTCGTGGGGACGGTTGCGCCTATCTAAAGCAATTTTTTTTGGGCTCGATGTCAGAAAAATGCTTTTTTAAGTGAGAAATTTCCCTAAAGTTAGTAGTCCCATCTTTTCCGATGCTCAGAGTGGCGTTTTCCTTCAGCCTCTGGCGACCCCCCGGGAAAGACGGCGAGAGCGGCAACCTTTAGTCTGCTCTCGCCCCGGGACAGGGGCGCGCCGTTCATTTCGAATTTCAGTGACAGGTCCATTACGACACTACCGTCGGTACGGGTTCTCGTGGTCCGTCCTTTGCGCAGGGCGGGTCTTTTTCAAAAATGGGGATGTTTCCTTGGCAGTAAGTAATCTCGACATGCATGCGTTATTTGTACTTGGTGACCTGCGGGCAAAACTGGTCAAACAATTCCAGTCACGTTTCGTCTACATCACCGAGCAGACCGCCGAAGGTATTTATGTCGCCGAAATCGACACCGAGTCGGCCCTGGTGGTCGATGACAAGCCCAGGCTCGAGCTCAAGGTCGGTGATCATTTTCGTGCAGCGGTATTGCCCAGCCGTGAAGGTGGCAAGTTTGAAATCCGCTTTCGCGAAATCAAACTGACGGTCTATGGCCTGGGCGATTACGCCTTCGTCACGACCCCGGGTGGTCATGCCATTCTGTTCAAGGAAGGCCACAGCGTGGTGACCGTGTTTGCGGCCAACGAGCAGTTGCAGGAAGGCTTGACCAAGACCTTGAAGGCGGTGACCGCCAAGGCCGCCAAGTGGCGCAAGGGCGAGCTGGTGACTTTCAAGGCCAGTGAGTGACCGTTTCGGGGCCTGTGCGCCCAAACCAATGACAGTTTCGCAAGAACTCGCTGGAACCTCGGCTACAGTCAATTGACTGAACTATTCATGGGCTTGCGTTCGGTTACGCAGGGCCGTTCAGCTATTGCTGTATCTGGCATGAGGTGCAAAGCATGAAACGAGTTCGACAGTGGCTGGCTGCCTGGGCCACCTTCGCGGTGTTGGTTTCACCCCTTCCGGTGTCGGCCGCTACAGCGCCGATCCACTTTGCCGACTTGAACTGGGAAAGTGGCAGCCTGATCACCGATATCCTGCGAGTCATCGTTGAAAAGGGCTATGGATTGCAGACCGATACATTGCCCGGCACCACCATTACCCTGGAAACCGCCCTGGCCAACAACGACATACAGGTGATCGGCGAAGAATGGGCCGGTCGCAGCCCCGTGTGGGTCAAGGCCGAGGCCGAGGGCAAGGTGGTCGCCTTGGGCGATACGGTCAAAGGCGCGACCGAAGGCTGGTGGGTGCCCGAGTACGTCATCAAGGGCGACCCGGCCAGGGGCATCAAGCCCCTGGCGCCGGACCTGCGCAGCGTCGAAGACCTGGCGCGCTACAAGCACGTGTTCAAGGACCCAGAGAGCCCCGACAAGGGCCGCTTCCTCAATAGCCCCATCGGTTGGACCTCCGAGGTGGTCAACAAACAGAAGCTCAAGGCGTATGGCTTGTCTGACAGCTACGTGAATTTTCGCAGCGGCTCGGGGGCGGCGCTGGATGCGGAAATCAGCTCGACGATCCGCCGGGGCAAGCCGATCCTGTTTTACTACTGGTCGCCCACGCCGCTGCTCGGGCGTTTCAAGCTGGTGCAGTTGCAAGAGCCGCCGTTCGATGCCGAGGCCTGGAAGACCCTGACCGACGCCGATAACCCCAACCCGAAGCCGACCCGCTCACTGGCCTCGAAGCTGTCGATCGGTGTCTCGGCGCCGTTCCAGAAGCAATACCCGGAGATTGCCGAGTTCTTCAGCAAGGTCGACTTGCCCATCGAGCCGTTGAACAAGACCCTGGCCGACATGAGCGAGAAGCGCACGCCACCCCGTGAAGCCGCCGAGGCGTTCCTCAAGGCCCATCCTGAGGTCTGGCAGGCCTGGTTGCCCAAGGAGGTCGCCGACAAGGTGTCCGCCGGCTTGTAGGGGGGCGCACCAGCGGGTTGAACGCTTGATCCTGGGCAATGAATCATTCACTGGAAACTGGCACCCTGCGCCCGTCCAGCGAAATGCCAAATTCGAGCTAGGATGATTGTTCAACCTTTTTCAGGAGGCTGGCGAATGACGCTTTTATTGGCTCGGTCGCTGGTCGCAGTGTTTGCGACCATCAGCTTGATTCATTTGTATTGGGCCCTGGGTGGGCGGTGGGCGGCCCTGGCGGTGGTGCCCCAGGTGCCGGTGAGGCAGGGGGAGGCGCTGCGACCGGCGTTCGACCCCTCGGGCTGGCTGACGTTGCTGGTCGCCCTGGCACTGCTGATGATTGCGCTGCTGGTGTGCCTGCGGGTCGGCCTGCTGGCCCAGCCGGTCACCCATCGGGCGTTGCAGTGGCTGATCAGTGCGATCGCCTTGCTGATGTTCGCCCGGGCCATTGGCGAGTCGAACCTGGTGGGCTTCTTCAAGGAGGTCAAGGGCTCGACATTCGCCAGGCTCGACACCTGGGTCTATTCGCCGTTGTGCGTGGTGCTCGGAGCGGGGTTGCTGACGGTGGCGTGGGCCTGAACGGCAGTGCGGTGCAAATGGGTTTGAGTGATGCGGTTGTTTGTGGCGAGGGGATTTATCCCCGCTGGGCTGCGAAGCGGCCCCAAATTTTTGTCTTCGAATCGAGAGTCTGGCGAGCGCTGCGCACTCGAGCGGGGATAAATCCCCTCGCCACAACTGTGTCTGGCTCAGGGGCTTAGCTTTACCTCACCGGCTTAGATACCGTCCTCTGTCCGTCTACTGCTCACTTCCGCCGGCACATCATCCCCGGCCATGCGTTTGCGGAACAACGCTGCCCGAGCCAGCAGCAGGGTGGTCACCGGTACGGTGATCGACAGCAGGATCGGGATCAGCCAGGCGTGCAACACCGGCCCGGACTTGAGCGCCGAAAAATACACAATCGAGGCCAGCGCCACGCACCAGGCCCCCAGTGTGGAGGCCAGGGCCGGTGGGTGCATGCGCTGGAAAAAATCCTTCAAGCGTACCAGGCCGATCGCCCCGGCCAGGGCGAAAAGGCTGCTGAGCACCAGCAGGATCGCCACCGGGATTTCAACCCACATCGACAGTTCGCCGTTCATTCGATCACCTCGCCACGCAGCAGGAACTTGGCCAGGGCGAACGAGCCGACAAAGCCGAACAGGGCGATCAGCAGCGCCGCCTCGAAATAGGTATCGCTGGCATAACGGATGCCCAGCACCAGCATCATCAGCATCGCCACGATGTACAGGTAGTCTAGGGCCAGTACCCGATCCTGGGCCGAAGGGCCCTTGAACAGCCGCCACAGGGTCAACACCATCGCCAGGGAGAACAGGAACAGGCTCAACAGAATCGCATTGGACAGCAACGGGCTCATTCGAAAATCTCCATCAACGGGCGCTCGTAGGTGGCCTTGAAATGCGCGATGAAGGACGCCTCGTCCTCCAGGTCGAAGACATGCATCAGCAGGATGCTGCGATCCAGGGCCAGTTCCGACCAGACGGTCCCGGGAATCACCGTGGTGATCATCGACAGCGCAGCCAGGCCGTTGGCATCGCGCAGGTCCAGCGGCACCTTGATGAACCGCGAGCGGGGTGGCCGTCGGCCGGCGTTCAGTACACCCCAGGCCACCGCCAGGTTGGACCCCAGCACGTCGCGGCCCACCAGCAGGAACAAGCGCAACACCACCCACGGTCGCCGGATGCGGATCGGTCGCGGTCGCAACGGGCGCATCATCAACGGAGCCAGGAACCCCAGTGCAGCGCCCAGCAACAGATGGCCGGCGCTGAGGGACACATTCAACACCAGCCACAGCAAACACAGCGCCAGGGACAACCAGGGGGCGGGAAACAGGCGCTTCATGGCTGCACCTCCCGCAACGCGGCGCGTGCTTCGGGGTTGGGCACGGCGCGGGTGGCGAGTACCGACATCACGTAATGTTCCGGGTTGTTCAGCGCATCGGCAGCGGATTGGGTATAGCGCAGCAACGGCTCGGCCTTGAAGGTCAGGGCGATGCCCAGGCCCAGCAGCACGACGATCGGCAGGCATTCGAACGGCCGCAGCAACGGCGAGGGTCGCTCTTGCGGCGTCCAGAAGCGCTGGATGCCCAGGCGCGAGAAGGCGATCAACGAGGCCAGCCCCGACAGGATCAACAACGCCAACAAGCCCCACGCCTGGTTCGACACTGGCGCCCCGGCGCTGGCCTCTAGCCCCAGGGGATTGAGCAGGGCACTGAGCAAGCTCAACTTGCCGATGAAGCCCGAGAGCGGCGGCATGCCGATGATCAACAGCGCGCAGAAGATAAAGCTCAAGCCAAGGAAGGCCATGGTCCAGGGAATCACCTGCCCGACCACGGCTTTTTGCTCGTCATCGAGGTTGATGCCCTTGGGCGGCTGCAAGGATTCCAGCGGTCGCGGCAACGTGTCGAAGTCGTCGTCCAGGGACAGTTCATTGGCCGAGCGCGAACGCTCGATCAGTTCGGCCAGCAAGAACATCGCACAGAGCGCCAGGGTCGAACTCACCAGATAGAACAGCGCCGCACCCACCAGGTTCGGTTGGGCGAAGCCGATGGCCGACAACAGGATCCCGGCCGAGACCAGGATGCTCAGGCTCGCCATGCGCTCCAGACGCTGGGCGGCGAGAATGGCGATGGCGGCGCAGACGATGGTCGCCATGCCGCCGTAGATCAGCCAGTCGGCGCCGAAATACGCCGAGGCGCCGGCCTGGCCGGAGAACAGCAGCGTCCACAGGCGCAGGATGGTATAGACACCGACCTTGGTCATGATCGCGAACAGCGCCGCCACCGGTGCGCTGGCGGCGCTGTAGGCCGGCACCAGCCAGAAGTTCAGCGGCCACATGCCGGCCTTGGCCAGGAAAGCCACCGCGAGAATGCCTGCCCCGGCGTGCAGCAAGCCGCGGTCGGCCTCTGGCACCAGCGGGATTTTCAGGGCCAGGTCGGCCATGTTCAACGTGCCGGTGACGCCATAGATCAGCGCCGCGCCGATCAGGAACAACGACGAGGCCAGCAGATTGATGGAGATGTAATGCAGGCCCGACGACACTCGCGCCCGGCCCGAGCCGTGCAGCATCAGGCCGTAGGAAGCCGCCAGCAGCACTTCGAAGAACACGAACAGGTTGAACAGGTCCGCCGTCAGGAAGGCACCGTAGAGGCCCATCAACTGGATCTGGAACAACGCATGGAAACTGGCACCGGCGCGGTCCCAGCGGGCCGTGGCGAAGAGCAGGGCGCTGACGCCGATGATGCCGGTCAGTACCAGCATCAGCGCCGACAGGCGATCGACCACCAGGACGATGCCGAACGGCGCCTGCCAATTGCCGGGCAGGTACACGCCAATGGAGGCGGGCAAGGCCTGGTCCTGGGTCCAGTAGAGCAACAGCACGGCGATGCCCAGGCCCAGCAGGCTGGAAAACAGGTTGATCCGGGCCTTGAGCGGGCGGTGCTTCTCGCCCAGCATCAGCATCACCGCCGCGGTCAGCAGCGGCAGCAGGATGGGCGCGGCGATCAAGTGGGGCGTCAACATCATTCCTTGGGCTCCCGACCGTCCACATGGTCAGTACCGGTCAGGCCCCGGGAGGCGAGCAGCACTACCAGGAACAGCGCGGTCATGGCGAAGCTGATCACGATGGCGGTCAGCACCAGGGCCTGGGGCAGCGGGTCGGTGTAGTGCAGCAGGTCCTGGGGCACGCCGTCCTTGATGATCGGTTCCTTGCCGATGAACAGGCTGCCCATGCTGAAGATGAACAGGTTGACGCCATAGGACAGCAGGCACAGGCCCATGACCACCTGGAAGGTCCGTGGCCGCAGCACCAGCCAGACGCCGGACGCGGCCAGTACGCCGATTGCGATTGCGATGACTTCTTCCATCAGACGGTGGCTCCTGTGACGGGGGCGATGGGTTTGGCTTGCAGGCCCGGTTTATGGGCCCGCACCGACTGGTGCGCCAGGGCGGTGAGGATCAACAGCGTCGAGCCGACTACCACGGCGTACACGCCAATGTCGAAGAACAGCGCGCTGGCCAGGTGAATGTCACCCAGCAACGGCAATTCGAAATGCCAGGTGTGGGTGGTCAGGAACGGATAACCCACGGCCATCGCCCCCAGGCCGGTGGCGGTGGCGAACAACAGTCCGATGCCCATCCAGCGCAGCGGGCGCAGGCTCATCTGCGCCTCGACCCACTGGGTACCGGCGACCATGTATTGCAGGATGAACGCCACCGACATCACCAGCCCGGCCACGAAGCCGCCCCCGGGTTGGTTGTGGCCGCGCATGAACAGGTAGAACGACACCACCAGGGCAATCGGCAGCAGCAGGCGCACCAGCACCGACGGCACCATCATGAAGCCCAAGGCGGTGTCGCTGGCATGGCGCGGGTTGACCAGGTCGGTGACCACGTCCGGTGCCAGCAGGCGCTGTTGCGCCGGTAGCTGCATGCTTTCCTTCGGTGGTCGGAAACGCCGCAACAGGGCGAACACCGCCAGGGCCACCGCCACCAGCACGGTGATTTCCCCCAGGGTGTCGAAGCCGCGGAAGTCCACCAGCATCACGTTCACCACGTTGCTGCCGCCGCCTTCGGGCAGGGCGCGGCTTAGGTAGAACGATGAAATGTCGTTGGGCGTCTGCCGCGTCAGCATGGCATAGGACAGCAACGCCATGCCGCCGCCCACCGCGATGGACAGCAGCAAGTCCCGCAGGCGCCGGATGCGCGCGCGCCGCTCGCTGTTGGGCAGTGGCGAGACGTCCTCGATCCGCCGTGGCAGCCAGCGCAGGCCCAGCAGGATCAGCACCGTGGTCACCACTTCCACCACCAGTTGCGTCAAGGCCAGGTCGGGGGCGGAAAACCAAACGAAGGTCACGCAGGTCATCAGGCCGCAGACGCTGACCATGGTCAGGGCCGCGAGCCGGTGATACTTGGCCTGCCAGGCCGCCCCCAGGGCACAGATGATTGCCAGCAGCCACAAGGTGACGAAGACGATGGAACCGGGGATCTTCGGCCGGTCCCCCCAGACCAGCGTGCTGTACAGCATCGGGATCAGCCCGGCGAGCACGGCGGCCAGGACCAGCCAGAACAACTGGGCCTGCAGGCGGCGGGTGCTGATCCGTCGCTCCAGGCGCCGGCTCTGGCGCATCATCAGCACCAGGCAGCGCTCGAACAGGCGCTTGCCGCTGAGTCGGCCAATGAGCGGCGGGTGCTTGATGTGCCCTTGCCGGAACTGATTGCGCAGCAACAGGTACAGGACGATGCCGCCGGACATCGCCACCAGGCTCATGATCATTGGCGCGTTCAAGCCGTGCCAGATCGCCAGGCTGTACTCGGGTAGCGTGCCGCCCACCACCGGCAACGCGGCGGCCGCGAGCAACGAGCCGACCACCTGGGCCGGAAAAATCCCCACCAACAGGCAGGTGAACACCAGCAACTCCACCGGCGCGCGCATCCAGCGCGGTGGTTCGTGGGGGGTATGGGGCAGGTCGGTGGCGGTGGGGCCGAAGAACACATCCACGGTGAAGCGCAGGGAGTAGGCGACGCTGAAGGTCCCGGCGATGGTGGCGATGATCGGCAGCGCCAGCTCGACCCAGGCGGTGGCGGAAATGAACACCGTTTCGGCGAAGAACATCTCCTTGGACAGGAAACCATTGAGCAGCGGCACCCCGGCCATGGCCGCGCTGGCCACCATGGCCAGGGTCGCGGTGAACGGAATCAGCCGCACCAGGCCGCTGAGCTTGCGAATGTCGCGGGTGCCGCTTTCGTGGTCGATGATCCCGGCGGCCATGAACAGCGACGCCTTGAAGGTGGCATGGTTGAGGATATGGAACACCGCCGCCACGGCCGCCAGCGGACTGTTCAGGCCCAGCAGCAAGGTGATCAGCCCGAGGTGGCTGATGGTGGAGTAGGCCAGCAAACCCTTGAGGTCGTTCTGGAACATCGCGCAGTAGGCGCCCAGCAGCAAGGTACAGGCCCCCGCGCCACTGACGATGTAGAACCATTCTTCACTGCCCGACAGCGACGGCCACAGCCGCGCCAGCAGGAACACCCCGGCCTTGACCATGGTCGCCGAGTGCAGGTACGCCGACACCGGCGTGGGGGCGGCCATGGCGTGGGGGAGCCAGAAGTGGAAAGGGAATTGCGCGCTTTTGCTCAGGGCGCCGATCAGGATCAGCGGCAACAGGATGGGGTAGAGGGCATGGGCCCGGATCAGGTCGCCAGCGGCCAGGACCTTGTCCAGCTCATAGCTGCCCACGACATGGCCGAGCAGCATCACCCCCGCCAACAGGCAAAGCCCGCCGGCACCGGTTACCATCAACGCCATATAGGCCCCGCGCCGTGCGTCGGAGCGGTGGTGCCAGTAACCGATCAACAGGAAGGAGAACAGGCTGGTCAGTTCCCAGAAGAACACCATCTGGATCAGGTTGCCGGAGATCACCAGCCCGAGCATTGCACCCATGAATGCCAGGAAGAAGGCGAAGAAGCGCGGCACCGGATCGTCCGGCGACATGTAATAGCGGGCGTACAGCGACACCAGCGTACCGATGCCCAGCACCAGCAACGAAAACAGCCAGGCGAAACCGTCCAGGCGCAGCACGAAATCCAGGCCCAGGCTCGGCAACCAGTCATAGTGCTCGCGGATCACGCCGCCGTCGGCGATCTGCGGGTACAGCAAGGCCACCTGAACGGTGCCGGCCAGGGCCACGAGGCCGGCCAGCAGGGATTCGGCGTTACGGGCGTTATGCGGCAGCAGCGCCGCGACACAGCTGCCGATGAAGGGCAAAAGCAATAGAACTATCAGTGACATAGGCTTCTATTCGGCGGGAGGTTGTGAGGGATCATACGTGGCGTATTCCCGATCACCAACCGTGAGGGTGTCGCAGAATCCTACAAGGTAAGCAGTGTTTTCCGACTTTGCAGGGTTTCAGATGACCTTGAACGCACCGTCAATGTCGGGATGGCCATTGTCGAAGGGGGGATTTTTTCGCCAAGCGTTGGCTTGCTGGCCGTCCTCAACCTTCCTGTTCAAGCCCTTCATCTGCAGGGATGGCGTCTTTGTTGCGGGTCTTCAGCTCACTGATAATCACCGCCGCCACAATCAGCGCCGCGCCGAACAACGCGATCGCCGGCAGCCGCTCTCCGGCCAGGCGCCCGGCGATGCCGGCCCACACCGGTTCGCCGGCATAGATCAGCGTGGCGCGGGTCGGCGAGACGCTTTTCTGCGCCCAGTTCATCGCCACCTGGATTGCGGCACTGGCGGCGCCCAGGCCCACGGCACTGGCCAGCAGCAACAGGGAAAAATCCGGGATCGTTTCCTGGGTCGGCACCACCATCAGGAACGCCAGCACCGCCGTGCTCGCCAGTTGCACCACGGTCACCCGGCGCACATCGACCTGGCCGGCATAGGCGCTGATCAGGATGATCTCGGCGGCAATCGCGATGGCGCTGATCAACGTGGCGATTTCACCGGGGCTGAAATTCAATGAAGCACCCGCCGGCCCCGACACCAGCATCAAGCCGGTGAATGCCAGCATGATCCCGATGCTGGGCATCAGGCCAGGGCGCCGGCCCAGCACCAGCCATTGCAGCAACGGCACGAAGGGCACGTAAAGCGCGGTAATGAACGCCGACTGGCTGCTGGGGATGGTTTGCAGGCCGACGGTCTGCAAACCGTAGCCGAGCATGATGGCCACGCCGATGAAGCACCCGGCTTTGAGTTCGAACAGTGTCAGGTCGCGCAGGTGCCGCCAGGAGAACAGGGCGACAAATGCGGCCGCGGCAGCGAAGCGCAGGCCGACGAAAAACATCGGCCCGCTGACCGTCATGGCGTGCTGTACCAGCAAGAATGTCCCACCCCAGATCATGGTGATCAGCACCAGCACGCATTCGGCCTTGCTGAACCGGGAGAAACGGGAGGAAGCTTGAGTAGAGTTCACCGATGCCATGACCTTGCGCGCCACTTGAGGGGGACGCACAATGCGCCCGAAGTTGGGCAGTATAATGCGCAACCCAGCCATGTGAGCAATATAGTGCACAAAGTATCCGGCCAGCGGGCTTCCGTCCTGCAACACGTCAGCCAGAACATCCGTCGTCTGCGCCATGCCGCGCAGCTCAGCCAGACCGCGCTGGCGGAATTGTCCGGGGTCAGCCGGCGCATGCTGGTGGCCATCGAGGCGGGGGAAAAGAACGTCAGCCTGACCACCCTCGACCGTGTCGCCGAAGCCCTCGACGTGGCCTTCAGCGATCTGATCCAGGCCCCCGAGGCGCGTGACCCGAGTCGCATCAACGAACTGGCCTGGGCCGGCACCATTCCTGGCAGCAAGGCCGTATTGCTGGCCAAGGCCACCGCCAGCCGTGAAGTCGAGCTTTGGGAATGGCGCCTGGAGCCCGGCGAGCATTACCATTCCGAACCCGACGCCGATGGCTGGAGCGAGCAGCTTTACGTCTTCGAAGGTTGCCTGACCTTGCTGTTGGGCGATGAAGCGCGCCAGATCGGTGCCGGTGAGTTTTTCATGTTCGCCAGCAACCAGCCCCATGCCTATCGCAACGATGGCTCGGTGGCGGCGAGATTCGTACGCAACGTGGTGATTTGATCCGGGAGAGCGGTATGGACACAGCGTTGGATCGACCGGCGAGCGACTTCACTCGCCAAGCCGATATCCTGATCATCGGCGGCGGCCTGAGCGGCACCATGCTGGCGGCGCAATTGCTGCGCCTGCCGGGCCGGCGCAAGGTGCTGATCGTCGAGCCGCGCAGCGAACTGGGCCGGGGCGAGGCCTACAGTGCCGTGGAATTGGGGCACACTTTGAACGGCAATGCGGCGCGCATGAGCGTCGATCCGGACAACGCCGACGACCTGACCCAATGGCTCACCGCGTTCATCGAAGCCGGCGGCTGGCCCGAGTCGGATCAGCAGCACGTGCCGATCAGCGAGCTGTTCCCACCCCGGGGGATATTTGGCCTCTATGTGCAGCAACGCCTGGCCGAGGCCCGCGAGCTGGGTGCACGAAGCGGTTCGACCGCCGAGCATGTGCGCGGGGAGGCTGTGGATCTGCGGCTTGCCGACGATGCCGTGATGGTTACGCTTGCCGACGGCCAAGTCTTGCGAGGCGGTTTCGCGGTGCTGGCCACCGGCATGTTCCCGGCGGCGCGCACCCCGCAAACCGAATCCAGCGGCTTGAATGCCGCGGCCCTGGATCCCTGGGATGTGGCCGCGATGCGCCAGCTCGATCCCCAGGCCACGGTGCTGATCATCGGCTCGGGCCTGACCATGGTCGATGCCGTGGTGTCCCTGGAGCAGGCCGGGCACCGTGGCCCCATCGAGGTGTTTTCCCGCCATGGGCTGTTGCCGCACGTGCGCCGCCAGCCGCCGGCCTGGCAGGATTTTCTCGCCGAAGATCACAGTTTGCGTTCGCCGCGCCAGTTGATGCGGGCCCTGCGCGAGCAATGTCGCCAGGCCCAAGCTCAAGGTATCGATTGGCAAGCGCCGCTGGACACCGTGCGTGCGCATATCGGGCGCTTGTGGAACCAGGCCAGTGACGTGCAGCGCCGACAGTTCGTGCGGCATGTGCGGCCGTGGTGGGAGAGTCATCACCATCGTTCGCCACCGTTGAGCGCGGAGTTGGTGGCGCGTTTGCATGGGGAAGGGCGGTTGCGGATTCAGGCGGCATCGTTCAAGGGGTTGGTACCTTCTGTCGGAGGGGCATTAAGTATCTACATCCGCCGACGGGGCGAGGCCGGGCTAACGGTGGTGGAGGGCGCGGCACTGATCAACTCCAGTGGTATCGAGTACGACTGGCGCCGCGTGGCACGGCCGTTGCCGCAACAGTTGCTGGCCCGGGGGCTGATCCAGCCGGGGCCGCTGGCCCTGGGCATCGCCGCCCGTGCCGATGGTGCGGTGCTGGATGCCGAAGGCAGACCCGCCGAGCGCCTGTTCGCCATGGGCCCGCCACTGCGGGGGATGTGGTGGGAAAGCACCGCCGTGACCGACGTGGCGAGTCAGGCCAAGGCGTTGGCGGGGCGGTTGGTTCAATTGCAAACCCAGTGAACGCGGTCCCCCGTGGCGAGGGAGCTCGCTCCCGCTGGGCTACGAAGTAGCCCTAAAACCATTCACCGGGTGTCAGGTTGGTCGCATTCAGCATTCAGTCTCTTTAGGGTTGCTGCGCAACCCAGCGGGAGCAAGCTCCCTCGCCACAAAAGTGTTCACTGAGGTGAGCGGTTACAGCTCGCTGACCTTGACCCAACGCTCCTCCCGCGCCGCGATGCGTATCGCGGCCGCTAGCCGCTCCACTTCCCAGGCCTCGTCGAAGTCCGTGCCGCTGCCGCCTTCGCCAGCGAGGGCCATTATCAGTTCCTGCACCTCCAGCGTCTTCAATTCGTTGTAGCCCAACTGGTGTCCGGCGGCGGGGCTGAATGCGGCATAGCCGGGCAGGTCCGGACCGGCCAGCAGGCGTTGGAAACCTGGCTGGCCGGCGCGACACAGGCGCAGTTCATTGAGCCGTTCCTGATCGAAGGCCAATGTGCCGAGGGTGCCGCTGATCTCGAAACTCAGGTGGTTCTTGTAGCCATGCTTGAGCCAACTGCTGCTCACTGTGCCCCGGGCGCCATTGGCGAAACGCAGCAGCCCGTGGACGTGGTCGTCCACCGCGATGGCCCGTTGTTCGGCATTGCCGGCGCTGGCAGGGCGTTGGTGATGCACGGTCTGGCTGTCGGCGCACACGGCCTCGACATCGCCCAACAAGTGCCGGGCCATGGCCAGCAAGTGGCTGCCCAGGTCGGCCAGTGCGCCACCGGCGTGGGTCGCTTCGCAACGCCATGACCACGGCGAAGCGGGATTGGCCATGAAGTCTTCGCTGAACTCACCCTGGAAGCTGATGATCTGCCCCAGTTCGCCGCGTTGGATCATGTCCCGCGCCTGCTGAATGATCGGGTTGTGCTGGTAGTTGTAGCCGACCCGCGTCACCACCCCCGCGGCCTTAGCCGTCTGGCGCATCTGCTCGGCCTGCTCCAGGGACACCGCCAGGGGCTTTTCACAATAGACTGGCTTGCCCGCCGCCAATGCCGCCATGGCCATCGGGAAGTGCAGGTGGTTGGGTGTGGTGATGGCGATCAGGTGAACCTTCGGGTCGTCGATCAGCCGTTGCCAGTCGCTGTGGGCCGTCTCGAATCCCCAACTCTGGGCGCACTGCCGGGCACGCTGTGGATCGGCGTCGGCCAGGGCCGCGAGTGTCAGGTTCAGGGGGAGGTCGAACACTGCCTTGGCATTGTGGAACGCCAAGGCATGGGCACGGCCCATGAAGCCGGTGCCAATCAGACCGATGCCGAGTTCACGCATGAGAAGAGCCCTTTGAATTGTTATTTTCAGAAGGCTCTTTATGGAATAAATATTCGCTAATTGCAAATATTGGAACAAATATTCATTTCGCGATCGCAGAGGATCCCCTTGTGGGAGCGAGCTTGCTCGCGATGGCGGAGTGTCAGTGAAAAAGATCTTGGCTGACACACCGCCATCGCGAGCAAGCACGCTTCCACAGGGTTCTCACAGGTCTGCCATGGCGTTCGCTATCAGGACAGGAACCCACCATCCACATTCAACGCCACACCCGTGGTGTAGCTCGACGCATCGCTGGCCAGGTACAGCACCGCGCCGGCCATTTCGCTCGGGTCGGCCACGCGCTTGAGGGGGATCTGCGCCAGAGCGGTTTTCAGGATGGCGTCGTTCTTGACCAGCGCCGAGGCGAACTTGGTGTCGGTCAGGCCCGGCAGCAGGGCGTTGCAACGGATGCCGAACTGCGCGCATTCCTTGGCGAAGACCTTGGTCATGTTGATCACCGCGGCCTTGGTCACCGAATAGATGCCCTGGAAGATCCCCGGCGAGATGCCGTTGATCGACGCCACGTTGATGATGCTGCCGCCGCCGTTCTCACGCATCAGCTTGCCGGCTTCCACCGACATGAAGAAATAGCCGCGGATGTTCACGTCCACGGTTTTCTGGAACGCACCCAGGTCGGTGTCCAGGACGTTGCAGAACTGCGGGTTGGTGGCGGCGTTGTTCACCAGGATGTCCAGGCGCCCGAACTGTTCGCGGATACCGGCGAACACCTGGCTGATCTGCTCCATTTCCCCGATGTGGCAGGCGATGGCGGTGGCCTTGCCGCCGGCGGCGATGATCGCATCGGCCACGTGCTGGCAACCGTCGAGCTTGCGGCTGGACACGATCACATGGGCGCCTTGCTGGGCCAGCAGTTTGGCGATGGCTTCGCCGATGCCGCGGCTGGCGCCGGAAACGAAGGCGATTTTACCGTCGAGGTCGAACAACTGGGTCTTGGACATGCTGTTTCCTTGTGATGGGGCGCTCAGAGCGTGGATTTACCGATGACCTGCAGGCTCATCTGCTCCAGCAGTTTGTTCATCTGAACGAACTGCGCGAAGCGTTTGTCCTGGGTCTGGCCGTGGAAGAAGCGGTAGTAGATCTGCTGGACGATCCCGGCCAGGCGGAACAGGCCGTAGGTGTAGTAGAAGTCGAAGTTGTCGATGCGGATCCCGGCGCGCTCGGCGTAGTAATCGACGAATTCGCGGCGGGTCAGCATGCCGGGGGCGTGGCTCGGCTGGCGGCGCATCAGTTGCACCGGCGCCGGGTCGTCCGCCTCGATCCAGTAGGCGAGGCTGTTGCCCAGGTCCATCAAGGGATCGCCGATCGTGGTCAGTTCCCAGTCCAGCACACCGATGATCTGCATCGGGTTCTCCGGGTCGAGGATCACGTTGTCGAAGCGGTAGTCGTTGTGGACGATGCTCGAAGTGGGGTGGTCGGCGGGCGTCTTGTCATTGAGCCAGGCCTTGACCGCCTCCCATTTCGGCGCATCGGGGGTCAGGGCTTTTTCGTAGCGGTCGCTCCAGCCACGGATCTGCCGGGCCACGTAGCCTTCGGGCTTGCCCAGGTCGGCCAGGCCGCAAGCGGTGTAGTCGACGCGGTGCAGTTCGACGAGCCGGTCGATGAAGCTCTTGCACAGCGCTTCGGTGCGGGCGGCGTCGAAACCCAGTTCCGGCGGCAGGTCGGAGCGCAGGATGATGCCCTTGACCCGTTCCATCACGTAGAACTCGGCGCCCATCACCGACTCGTCGGTGCAGTGCACATAGGCTTTGGGGCAGTACGGGAACGCTTCGCGCAATTGGTTGAGGATGCGGAACTCACGGCCCATGTCGTGGGCGGACTTGGCCTTGTGGCCGAACGGCGGCCGACGCAGGACGAATTCCTGTTCGGGGTATTCCAGCAGGTAGGTCAGGTTCGATGCGCCACCGGGAAACTGGCTGATCCGTGGCAGGCCGGTCAGGCCGGGAATGTGGGCCTTGAGGTACGGGTCGATCAGGTTGGCATCGAGTTCTTCACCGTCGCGCACGCGGGTGGACTGATCAGTAAACGCCATGCTTATCCCTTCTGCTTATTTTGGAGGCCATCGATCATTGGCTAATCTAATGGCGCGTGGGAGGCGTCACAAGCACGCCAGGGTCTTATAGGTTAGCGTGTTGCCGGATAATCAGCGGGCTTGATGCATGGCGGCGTGCGCGGCGGAAGCGGGCGAGCTATGGTTCTGGGAGTCGCTGTCAAAGGAGCCGCCGCGATGGGATGCCCGCAAGTCTGTAGCACCGCGACCCTGCAATGCAACTTGTGAACAACCACAAACTCCCACAAGGGGAATTGTGGTGATCACCCAATTTCGATCCACCGCCGGGGCGACCCGGCCTCACGCATTGGCGTGGGTCAGCCCGGTCAAGGTGTCGGCGATGGCCTTCGTGCGTTGTGCCGTGCCTTCGGTGGTACGGCTGGAGTCTTCCAGGGCATCGAGCATCTCCCGCAGGGCGCTCACGGCAACGGACTGGTCTTCGATCTGTTGGGCGACGCCTTGGATCTCCGTCGAGAGCAGGCCGATGTCCACGCCGATTTCCGCGGCATTCTGGCGGGTGATTTCCGCAAGCTTGCGGACCTCATCGGCCACCACCGCAAAGCCTCTGCCCATCTCACCGGCCCGCGCTGCTTCGATGGCGGCGTTGAGGGCCAACAGGTTGGTCTGGCCGGCGATTTGCTGGATGACCTGTACGATCGACTGGATACGCAAGCTCGAGCTGGCGAGCGCACGGGCACCGACCACCGCTTCACCCGCTTGGGTGGCAAGCTGCTCGACGGTGGTGCCGGCCTGCCCGGCCACGCTGTTTTGCCGGTCGATCGTGCCCGTCAGGTCATCCATCGACAGGTGCAGTTCGCCAGAGTAATGCTTGATTTGCGTCGCCATCAGCGCTTGTTGCTGGCTGGCCTGCGCCAATACCTGGCCCAGGTCCGTCAGGCCGTCGAACACCGGCAGGATCGTCTGGTCCAGGCCGCGAGTGTCCAAGGCGCTGCTGAAGTCATTCATCTTGAATGCCATGATCTGCTTGACCACGACATGATTCAGACCCGCCAGCTTCTTGATCTGGCGGCGCAGGAAAAATGCCTTGAACTCGCCATAGTGGGTGCTGAAGTGATCGACGTACTCATCGACAAAACCGGCGCCCTTGGTGACCCTGAAGAAGAAAATCGCCGTGAGTGTCTGGTTAAGGTTCAGACCGAGGATTTCACCAAACGTCGAGAAGCCGGCCAGAGGCACATCCCCGAAAATACCGGCCATGCTGCCCAGGTCGCTGCTGTTGTTGAGCCGGCGCAGGATGCAATCGTTGAGAATGGCGGCCACCGGCTGGCCACCTTTGCCCTTGAGGAATTTCTCGTAGTCGAGCCGGGTCGCCTCGCGCAGGGGCGTGCGCTTGACCATCACCAGCTCTTCGCCGGGCGCCACGTCGCAGAACAACTGGATGATCTGCTGCTGATGGTCGATGCGGGCAATGGAACGGACGAACAGCTCATCACCCACGCGGATAGCGAATGAATAATCGGCCAGCTTCTTTTCCAGCGCCTGGGCACTGCACTCGAAGGCCTCGCACAGCGCCTGGACCATGCTCTTGATGTTTCCACGGCTGTCGATGACCTGGTCGATGGTGCGGTCTTCGACCGACGCGGTCAGCACGCTGAATGTCAGCCCGGCAGGTTGGAAGTTCTGGCTCTTGAACACCCCGAAGCGCACATCCGCCGCGGTTTTCAGAAAGACAATCTGCGCATGGTTCTGGTAACTGCGTTGCCCATCACTGATCAAGGTCTTCTTGAAATCCGCCTTCCCACCGGCCGAGCCGCCGACGAACAGGCAGGGGAAACGGCCTGATTCATAGAGCGCTTCCATAAAGAACGATTCGGAAGCCGAAAGACCATCGAACACCACGTAGGCCAAGGTATCGCGATGGTCAATGGGCGTGCTCACCTGCACCTGCTTGATGTTATTCACCAATCGGGCGATTCGCTCACGCATGGCCAGGCGCTTGCCGTCACCGCGAATGTCCTCGCACTCCAGTGGCACCATCACCACCTCGGCCGACGCAATCACACTGGCGTCAAACAGCTGCAGCACCACCCGGTCCCAGGTCTCGCCGGTCTGGCAGTACAGCGTGTTCGCACCGTTGCACAGCTCACCCGACGTCGTGCACAGGCTGATGGTGCTTTGAGGAAAACGCTGCTTGACCTTGGCGGCGACCCGGTCGATGTCCAGGTGAGGGGAGACAAACCCGGCGATCAATACTGGTGTGATGCGTACGTTGGCCAGCGCCTGGTCCAGTTCGCTCAACGTGCAGGCCACGCTGACCGCCCCTTGTGTGCGGGCTCGGGCTTTGTTGAAGAGATTCGATAGGTTCATGGCGGGACTCGGTTGAGCGCGACGTGACGCGTACGAGGTATGCGTGCGGAGTCCTTTCCCTGTAGCGATCACGGCTGGGGACTTGTATGGGCGTGAGCTTGTGCTATTTGCGGGGGCGGTCCATAGGGGCTTTTGGTTGGGGTTTGTTCCGTCTGTTGGATAGCGACTTTCGTATTGGTCCTGGGAAACCTGCGGAAAAATCAGTATTTGCAACCGCTGAATACTGGATAAAAAACTGTGGGAGCGAGCTTGCTCGCGATAACGTCGGCACATTCAGCATCAAGGCCAACTGATCCACCACCATCGCGAGCAAGCTCGCTCCCACAGGGGGCTGTGCAAGTCGAGAAAGCGAGGTTCACCCCCGATCCAATGTGGGAGCGAGCTTGCTCGCGATAACGTCGGCACATCCAGCATCAGTGCCAACTGATCCACCGCTATCGCGAGCAGGCTCGCTCCCACAGGGGGCTGTGCAAGTCGAGAAAGCGAGGTTCACCCCCCGATTCAAGGTGGGGGCTGTGCCAGTCGATAAACTGAGGTTCACCCCGATCCAATGTGGGAGCGGGCTTGCTCGCGAAGACGTCGGCACATCCAGCATCAGTGCCAACTGATCCACCGCTATCGCGAGCAGGCTCCCTCCCACAGGGGGCTGTGTCAGTTGAGGAGCCCAGGTTTACCAGCGATCCGGCGTGCGACCTGGCCTCAGCCCAAATCCCCAGCCTCATGCCGCTCCGGCACCTGGCTCGCCTCATCTCCCCAGGTGCGGTTGACCCGCTGTCCGCGCAGGACGGCGGGGCGCTTGGCAATGTCTTCCGCCCAGCGCTGCACATGGGTGTATTCGTGGGCACTGAGGAATTCGGCGGCGCCGTACACGTTGTTGCGCACCAGTTGGCCATACCAGGGCCAGACCGCGATGTCGGCGATGGTGTAGTCGTTGCCTGCCAGGTATTGGCTTTCACCGAGGCGGCGGTCCAGGACGTCGAGTTGACGCTTGGCTTCCATGGTGAAGCGATTGATCGGGTATTCGAGTTTCTCCGGCGCATACGCGTAGAAATGCCCGAAGCCACCGCCCAGGTACGGGGCAGAGCCCATCTGCCAGAACAGCCAGTTCAGTGTTTCGGTGCGGCCCGCCGGATCGGTGGGCAGGAAGGCGCCGAATTTTTCCGCCAGGTGAAGCAGGATCGAGCCGGATTCGAAGACCCGAATGGCGGGTTCCACGCTGCGGTCCAGCAGGGCCGGGATCTTGGAGTTGGGGTTGATCTCGACAAAGCCGCTGGAGAACTGGTCGCCCTCGTTGATGCGGATCAGCCAGGCATCGTACTCCGCGCCCGTATGACCCAGCGCCAGCAGTTCCTCCAGCAGGATGGTCACCTTCACGCCGTTGGGCGTGGCCAGGGAATAGAGCTGCAGCGGGTGCTTGCCAACCGGCAAGGTTTTGTCATGGGTCGGCCCGGCGACAGGGCGGTTGATGCTGGCGAAATGGCCGCCAGACGGGGCGTCGTTTTTCCAGACCTTGGGCGGAACGTAGGACGCTTTACTCATCGGGACATACCTCATCGTTGCTTGTGGTGTGATCCCCCAGAGTCTACCGCTGTTCGCTCATGATGCGTGCGACTTCACCGGAAGCCTTGAGTTCTTCGAAGGCGCGTTGGGCCTTGGCGACGACTTCGTCCGGCGTGCTCAGGCTGAAGGCCAAGTGGACCCTATGGGGTTGTTCGTCGAGGATATAGACCTCTTCCAGCGAAGCGAAATCCACTTGCGCATCCTTGCTCATCAGGCGTGCGGTGTTCTCCGGCATCGGCAGCAATTGGATCTGGCGATTGAGCAGTTTCTGAAAGTTGTCGTGGTTGTTGGCCGAGATGACCAGCCGGGTGAACCCGCGCTGCTGCAGGTAAATCTGCTTGGCGTCGTTTCGCACCACGCCGATGCTGTACTGCTTGGCCTGCTCGAGGCTGCTGACGGTGATGTCGCGGTTATCACGCAGTTTATAGAGTCGGCTCGCCACCCGATGTATTTCACCCACCCATTTGAACAATGTCTCGCGGGCCGGGGTGCGGTCCAGCGGGAAGATCAGTACATTGGGCTCGTGCAGCGCTTTTTCGTAGGCCCGGGCCCACGGGTACAGCGACAGGCTGTAGTCGGTGAGCTGCGCGTTTCTCAGTGTCTCCTCGGCAATGCGAATGCCCGGCCCGACGACCTTGTCGTCACGCTGATAGGCGTACAGGGAGTCTTCGGTGACGACTTCGATTGTGCCGGCGTGGCTTGCCAGGCTGATCGAGGCCAGTAGCAGGCATGAGCAGAGTGTCAGGCGAATGTGCATATGCAGACCTCATGGCGCGCGGTGGTCGTTACAGGGCGACGCGGTCGCGTCCCTGGTGTTTGGCCCGATACAACGCCTGGTCGGCGCGTTGCAGCAATTGATCGAAATGGTCCATGGTCTCCAGGTCCAGTTCGGCAACGCCGATGCTCACGGTGACAAAGGACGAGACCTTGGAGCCGCTATGGGGCAGCTCACGTTCCGCCAGGCAGGTGCGAAAGCGTTGAGCCGCTTGGCAGGCCTGTGCGGCGTCGACATTGGGCAGGACCACGACGAACTCTTCGCCGCCCACGCGGGCGGTCAGTTCGCCAGAGCGGCCGAACACGCTGCGCAGGGTCTCTGCGATTTCTTTCAGGCACAGATCGCCCTGCATGTGGCCGTAGGTGTCGTTGTAGATCTTGAAGAAATCGACGTCGCACATGAGCACGGCCAGCGGGGTGTTGTGGCGGATTGCCCGACGAAACTCGATTTCCTTCAGTTCGTCGAAGTAGCGACGATTGGCCAGGCCCGTCAAGGCATCGTGACGGGACAGCGCTTCGAGCGATTGGTTGGCCGCTTTCAGTTCCGCGGTGCGGGCCTCCACCAGTTCGGCCATTTGATCGCGGCTGGCGGCCAGGGCCAGTTCGTCCGAATGCTGGCGTTCGAGGTGGGCGTACAGATTGTCCTGGAGTTCATTGACCTGGAATTCCAGCAGGCTCAGTTCGTCCTGGCGATTCACCGCCCGTTGCAGCTTGAGGTGATGTTTGAGGGTATGCGGCGCGAGTTCGCCCAGGTGACGGGCGATATGCACCACATGCACGGTCACCAGGCGGTTGAACATGGTCATGACCAACCCGGCCAGCAGCAAGGACTGGATGAGCTGGGTGATGACGATGCTGCGTGCTTCGCTCCAGAGACGCTCCCACAGCAGGTTGTTGTCGCCTTCGATGGTCAGTTCACCAACTTTCTCATGGGCCCCGGCGTAGGGCTCGGCGATGAGCTGGCGATGCAGCACCGGCACCACGCCCGATTGATCGACGGCGTATCGATTGAGTTCGATGACTTCCGGTGCTTGCCCGGGGCGCAGGATGTTCAACACCACGCGCCCCACGGGCGCCGCCGCGGCGACGCTGGTGATTTGCTGGTCGAGGGATTCGCGGTCCAGTTCCCAGATGGCGTAGGCCAAGGTGTTCTGGAACACCTGATCGATCAGGGCCAGCTCCGAATTCATTTCCGCCAGGTTGTTTTCCCAGGCCAGCCAGGTGCGCCAGGTGACCATCGCCAGGGTGAAGAGCAGGCAGAACAACAGCGTTGCCAGCACCAGGCGCCGGCCCAGGGAGCTGAACGCCTGGGTCGGTGGTGGCTGGGACGCCGCCGTGCGGAAAGAGTCCCCCATGTCATAACCATTTGTGCAGGATGGCGTCGTAGACCCCATTGCGACGGATGGTCTCAAGGCCGGCGCGGAATTTCTCCACCGTCTCGGCCGGCGTCTTGCGGCTGAACGCCATGCTCAGGCCGTCTGGGCTGCTCAGTTCGGGAAGCGCCAGCGAGCGGATCAGCACCTTGTCCGGGTCTTCGCCATTCTGGCGAGTCAGGTACAGCGCGTTGAGCTCGTTGGAAATCCACAGCTCCACGTGATCGACCTTGAGCTTGCGGTAGTTGTGTTCGTACTTGGTGCTCGACTGCAGTTCCTCGCCGATGCGAAAACCCTTCGAGACCAGGTATTGCTCGCCCACGTCCTGATTGACCGTGGCGATCTGGTGACCATGGGCGTCGGCCAGCGAGTCGAGTTTTACCGGCCGGTCTGCCAGCGAGTAGATGTACCACTGCGTCGGGCCAATGGTGCCTACCCACTGGAAAAGCGATTCGCGTGCAGGCGTGCGGACGATCGAATAGATCAACACATTGTTTTCGTTGAGCGCCAGCTCGTAGGCCCGGGCCCAGGGCATGGGCTGGATAGGCGCGTCCAGGCCGACCTCCTTGAGCACGGCCTGGACCACTTCGGTGCTCATGCCGGTCACGCGTCCGTTCTGCGTCATGTTGTAGGGCGGCAGCTCCTCCGTCACGATGCGCAGGGGTGTCTCTGCCGCGCAAGCGCTTGCAGTGAGGAACATCACGACGCCCCACGTCAGCAGGCGATTCAGCGACAAGCTCATTGATCGTTACCCTATGCAACTGGCAGAGCCCGGCGAGGCCTGGGACTATATTGATAGGGTTATCGGCTGGGCTGGCGCCTGCTTGAGTCCGGCCTGTCGAAACCGACAGCCCAGCCGATGGATCAACCGTTCAACAACGTCATCGTCTGCGCCTGGTATCGGTCGCCCGCCACCACACCTTCGCCTGCGAAAATCCCATCCAACTGGGCCAGTTCGTCAGCGCTCAATACCACTGAAGCCGCCGCCACATTGCTCTCCAGATACTTGCGCTGTTTTGTGCCCGGGATCGGAATGACGTGGTCACCCTGGGCCAATACCCAACCCAGGGCCAGTTGCGAGGCGCTGATGCCCTTGTCCGCGGCCAAGGCCTTGACCCGTTCGACCAGCGCCAGGTTGCGCTTGAAGTTGTCGGCCTGGAAGCGTGGGCTGAAGCGGCGGTAATCGTCGGCGGCAAAGTCTTCCGGCGATTTCAGCTCGCCGGTCAGAAAGCCTCGGCCCAAGGGGCTGTAGGCAACGAACGCAATGCCCAGGCGCTTGCAGGTATCGAGCACGCCATTGTGTTCAGGCTCGCGGGACCACAACGAGTATTCGCTTTGCACCGCTGCCAGCGGATGCACGGCGTGGGCCCGTTGGATGGTCTCGACGCTGGCCTCCGAGATGCCGATATGGCGGACCTTGCCGGCCTTGACCAGCTCGGCCATGGCGCCGACGGTTTCCTCGACGGGCACTTCGGGATCGATGCGGTGTTGGTAGTAAAGATCGAGGTAGTCGGTTTCGAGGCGCTTGAGGCTGCCCTCGATCGATTGCCGGACGTATTCGGGACGGCCATTGACGCCCCGGGCATGGGGATCGCTGCTGCGCACCAGGCCGAACTTGCTGGCCAGGTAGAGGCTTTGCCGTTTGCCCCGCAGGGCGCGTCCCAGCAATTGCTCATTGGTGTAGGGCCCGTACATGTCGGCGGTGTCGAACAGTGTCACGCCCAATTCCAGGGCGCGGTGGAGCGTGGCAATCGCTTCTGCCTCGTCCACGCCCGTGGTGTAGAAGTCCGACATGCCCATGCAGCCCAGGCCGATGGACGAAACGTTAGGGCCGTATTGGCCGAGTTGGCGGGTCTTCATGATGTTTTGACTCCTGGATATGAACGACCCGTTCAGTGTCTGATAAGCGTTTTTCTGGATAAATACACGAATATTGATTTAACTATTCGTGATTCCTGAATAGTGAGGCGCACATTGGACCGACTACATGCCATGCAGGTGTTCCGACGCATTGTGGAGCTGGGCGGCTTCGGCAAGGCGGCCGATGACCTTGGATTACCCCGTGCCACCGTCAGCCTGTTGATCCAGCAGTTGGAAGCTCACCTCGGTGTGCAGTTGCTACAGCGCACCACCCGCCAGGTGCGCGCGACACTGGACGGCGAAGCGTATTACCAACGCAGCGGCCAGTTGCTGGACGACCTCGCTGACCTTGAGAGCTCGTTGTCGGCGCAAAGGAGCCAGCCTCGCGGTACGTTGAAGGTGGACATGCCGATCGCTTTCGGTTGCACCTGGATCCTGCCGCGCCTGCCGGATTTCTACCGGCGCTACCCGGCGCTGCAACTGGACATCGGTTTCCACGATCGCCAGGTTCATCTGCAGCGCGAAGGCGTGGATTGCGCGATCCGCGCTGGGCATGTCGTTGACCAGGCCTTGGTGGCCCGGCCTATCGTGCGGCTGCATCAACTGACCTGCGCCAGCCCCGACTACCTGGCACGCTTGGGCACGCCCCGGGGGTTGGACGACCTGGCGGCCCATCGCGCCATCTGTTTTGCGACGGGCAATGGCCGCTTCTTCCCGTTCGAATTCGAGGTGGCGGGGCAGGTACGCGAATGGCTATTGAGCGGTGAACTGACCGTCAACAATGCCGATGCCTACGTGACCGCCTGCGAAGCGGGATTGGGCTTGATACAGGTGCCGCGTTACCACGTGCAACGGCAATTGGCCGAGGGCCACCTGGTTGAAGTGCTGGATAAGTACCGCGTGCCGACCTGGCCCATATCGGCGGTGTACCCGCCCCATCGGCAGCTGTCGCCACGGGTGCGGGTATTTATCGATTGGGTGATCGAGTTATTGCATGGCGTGGCGGATACGCAGCCGGCGTTGATGGTGCGAGTCTGACGGCCAATCATTGATTCGCCCTGGGCTCGCTTGCAGGGTTGGACGGCCAGGTCGACAACGCCTGCTCGACAACCGCCTCCAGGATCTCGCGGGTGAATCCGGCTTTGGCTTGAACGGCCATTCCGTGGGTCATGGCCATCACGAACGCGGCCAGCGCCGTGCAGTTGGCCGATTCCGGCAGATCACCCTCCGTCTTCGCCCGTTCGAAGCGCTCCCGCAGCGACGCTTCTCCGGCTGCGCGTGCGTCGATCAAGGCCTGGCGGATGGGCTCGGCATCGTCCGAGCCGGCCAACGCGCCATGAATGCCAAGGCAGCCCTTGCGGTCCGGGTAGCGCGTATTCACCTCGACAGCCCCGCGAAGAATGTAGGCGGCGACGTCGCGTGAAGTGGGTTGTTCCAGCGCTGCCGGAAAGAAATCCAGGTAACGCGCGTAGTAGCGCTCGAGTGCCCGGAGGAACAGCGATTCCTTGTTGCCGAACGCGGAGTAGAGCGCCGGGCGTTCCACCCCGGTGGCTTGCGTCAGGTCGGTGTAAGACGCGCCCTCGTAACCTTTGCGCCAGAATACGCAAAGCGCCGCGTCCAGCGCCGTATCCACGTCGAACTCGCGTTGACGCCCCATCAGATCACCCCCGGCTTTTTCATAACGATCGATATTAAACTGCTTGACGGTCTCTGTCCAAATTCATACTGTTCGTTACGCTAACGCTCGTTACGGTTGGCAAGTGCCTTCTTGGCGAGGGCGTTCAGGCATTCATGAAGAGGATTTACCCATGCAGAAATTACTGGCAGGCAAGGTTGCGCTCGTGACAGGTGGTTCCCGAGGGCTCGGTGCGACCCTCGCGCAGGCGCTCGCCGAACTAGGGGCGGATGTTGCGATCAGCTACGTGGCCTCGGCCGAGAAGGCCAAGGCCGTGGTGGAAAAACTTGAGGCGCAAGGCGTCCGTGCCCGTGCCATCCAGAGCGACCAGGCCGACAGCACGGCGGCCAAGCCGTTGATCGACGAGGTGATCGCGCATTTCGGCAAGCTCGACATCCTGGTGAACAACGCGGCGATCGCTGTCCAGGGCAAGACGGTCGATGACCCCGATCTCGACACCGTCAATCTCGATCGCCAGTGGCAGATCAACGTCATGGGCGCGGTGGCGACCACGCGTGCGGCGGCTGCGGTGCTGTCGGACGGCGGTCGGATCATCTTCATCGGCTCGCTCCTGGGCGGTCACGTACCGTTTGCCGGAGCGGCCGATTATGCCGGGACCAAGGCGGCCATCGTCGGCTATGCCAAGGGTGTCGCACGGGATCTGGGGCCGCGCAATATCACGGTCAACGTCGTCCAGCCCGGCATCATGCCGACCGACATGGCGGCACAAGTGCTCGGCGACGGCGTGCCCGAGGCGATCCTCGACCTGCACCCCATCCGCCGCATCGCCACGCTCGAAGAAGTGGCGGCCACGGTGTGTTTCCTGGCCGGGCCGAACGGTGCCTATATCACGGGCAGCGCCATCGATGTGGCTGGCGGTTTGAGCATCTGACCCCGCGCCCGATCCAACACTGAGGTGAATGACTCATGACCACTATCGGCATCATCGGGGCTGGCGAAGTTGGCAGCCATATCGCGCGAGCGGCCATTGCGAACGGCTATGAGGTTGTCATTGCCAACTCGCGAGGCCCCGAGACGTTGCGCGGGCTGGTCGAGGCGCTGGGGCCGTCGGCGCGTGCGGCGACGGCTGCAGGCGCGGCCGCGGCGGGCGATTTCGTTATCGTGGCCGTCCCGCTCAAGGTCGACAACGACATGCCCGTGGAGGCGCTTGCAGGGAAGGTCGTGCTCGACACGAATAACTACATGGTCTGGCGTGACGGCCATATCCCGGTCATCGATTCGGGGCAAAAGACCGTCCATGAGCTTCGCCAGGAGCAACTGCCCACCTCCCGGGTGGTCAAGGCGTTCACCCACATCCAGGCGCCCCGGATCCTCACGTGGGGCAGGCCGGCCGGCTCTCCCGACCGGCTGGCCCTGTCAGCTTCCAGCGATTATGCCGATGCGTTGGAGATCGTCACGCGCCTGTACGACCAGTTCGGTTTCGACACGGTGGATAACAGCCCGTTGAGCGAGTCGTGGCGCAGCGCCCCCGGACAGCCGGCATGGAAGCAAGAGCGCCAGAGCCGATCCGAGCTGCTCGCCAACCTTGCCAAGGCGCGTCTCGTCAAGGCTTCTGCCGTAGGGTGAACGTACCGATGAACACCTCGGACGCCTGGGCGGCCGGGTGTTCGCGCAGGCTGCCCGGGGTATTGAGCGCGCCCGCGTCATTCAAGCCTTGACCCAACGCTGGCGGCTCCAGCCGCTCAAGGTATCGACGCCGAGTACCAATAGGAGCATCGCCAGGATGACCGTGCTGCCCTGGGCCTCCTGGAACAGGCTGAGGCTGACATAAAGCATTTGCCCAAGCCCTCCGGCACCGACAAAGCCGAGCACGCTGGCCATGCGGATGTTGTTTTCCCAGCGATACAGGACGTAGGCCAGCAGTTGCGGCATCAGGTTGGGCAGTGTCCCGTAGCAGAACGCCAATACGGCGTTGCCGCCTTGCAAACGGATGGCGTCGGCCGGTTCGGAAGGGGTATTTTCCAGCGCCTCGGCGAACAGGCGACCGAGTACGCCAGTGGTGTGCAGGGCGAGCGCCAGGGTGCCGGCATTGGGACCGAGCCCGGCGGCCAGGACCATCAGTGCGGCCCAGACCAACTCCGGAACCGCGCGCAAGGCGTTGAGTATCAGGCGCGAGGCACTCTGCAAAGGCCAGCCGAAGCGTCCGGCCGCAGGCAAGGCCAACAGCAGGCCGAACACCGCGGCGAGCAGGGTACCGAGGGCGGACATGGCGAGGGTTTCCAGGGCGCCGTGACCGATCGCTTTCAGATGGCCCGGGCTCAGGTCCGGGCTGAGAAAGCGCTGCGCATAAGCGCCCATCCGCGCCAGGTTGCCGTTGTCGCCCAGCATGCCCAGGTCGATGCCCAGGTAAAGGAACGATGTCATGACGGCCGCGCCGATGGCCAGGAGCAGCACCAGATTGAACAGGCGATTCATGCCAGCCTCCAGCGCAGCAGGCGGCTGAGTTGATCGGCAAGCAGTACCAGCAACAGGAACGTCAGCAGCAGGCTGGCCACTTCGCCGCCAGCGAACATTCGCAGCGACAGGTCCATTTGCTGGCCCAGGCCGCCGGCGCCGACGAAGCCCATCACCACCGAGGCGCGGATGGCACATTCCCAGCGGTAAACCGTGTAGGACAACAGTTCCGCGGCGACATTGGGCAGGATCCCGTAGCAGAAGGCGGCGAGCCGACCGCTGCCTGACCGCAACAGCGCGTGGGCCGGGCGCTGGTCCACCGACTCGTAGATTTCCGCGTAGACCTTGCCCAGCATGCCGCTGTAGGTAATGGCGATGGCCAATACGCCCGCCGTCGGGCCGAGGCCGACCGCGCGCACGAAGAGCAGGGCCCAGACGATTTCCGGGACGCTGCGCAGGAAGATCAGCAGGCCACGAACCGGCCAGCGCAGCCACTGTCCGCCGGGGCTGGGGTGGCCGCCTCGGGAGGCTGCCGACAGCGACAGGGCGCGGCTGGCCAACAGGCTGGCGGGTACCGCCAGCAGCAACGCCAGGGCCATGCCGGCCGTTGCGATGGCCAGGGTTTGCAGGGTGGCCTGCCAGAGCAACGCAAGGAATTCCTCGCCATGGGCCGGGGGCCAGAAGGCTGACACGAAACGGCCCATCTCGCTTTGACTGTCACTCGCCAGTAGCACCCGCAGGTCCAGTTCGCTGTAGCGGATGCCCGGCCACAACAGGACAAGGGCAAGCAGACTGAGCAGCAGGCGCGGTCGGCTGGCGGGATCTCGGGTATCGCGTGTCAGCATCGGGGTATCTGCACGCTCAGGGACGGCAAAGGCAGCGGCGAAGACGACTGCAACTGTTCGTTGGCGTAGAGCTTGTCGAGCAACGCACGGTCGATGGCGCTAGCCGGCAGGTCGAAGAGAACCTGTCCGTCACGCAGGCCGATGATCCTGGAAAAGTGCTCGAGGGCCAGCTCTACCGCATGCAGGCTGGCGACCAGGGTGACGTTGTGCTCCCGGGCATGACGGCAGAGCACCGACAGCGTATGCCCGGCCAGTACCGGATCCATCGCCGAAACCGGTTCATCGGCCAACAACACCTCGGGCGCCTGGTACAGCACGCGGGCAATGCCCACGCGCTGCAGTTGTCCGCCGGACAGTTGCTGGCACTGGGCGAACAATTTGTCGCCCAGGTCCAGCCTGGCCAGTGCCGCGCGTGCGCCCGGCACATCCAGCGGGTACAACAGGTTCAGCAGGCTCTTGCCGAGACCCCATTGTCCCAGCTTGCCGGCCAGCACGGCGGTGACCACACGTTGGCGCGGCGGGAGCGGCGGCGCTTGATGGACCAGGCCAATGCGCGCCCGTAAGTGCTGGCGCTGGCGGGCAGACAATTGCCAGGCGCGCTCGCCCAATATTTGCGTGTCGCCGCTACCCGGTTGCAGGGCAGTGGCCAGTACATTGAGCAAGCTGGATTTCCCCGCGCCGGACGGGCCGATGATGGCGACCTGTTCGTTCGCGCCGATGTGCAAGTCCACGCCACGCAGCGCCTGGACGCCGTTGGCATGGGTAACGCTGACCTGGGTCAGTCGCAGGGTCATTTGAGCAGTTCGGCGGCGCGTGCGGCTTCCTCGATGCCCTTGTAGTTCTCAGGCTTGGTTTCGATGAAGCGGCTGGCGGCTTGCAGGTCGAGGATTTCCTTGTCCTTCGGGTTGGCCGGGTCGAGTGCGAGGAAGGCGGCCTTGATCTTGGCCGCCAACGCGGGGTCGAGGGTTCCGCGCACTGTCCAGTTGTAGTCGAAGTAGGCTGGGGTGGTGGCGAAGACCTTGACCTTGTTCGTGTCGACCTTGCCGGCGGCGACCAGTTTTTCCCAGACGCTGGCGTTCAGTACCCCGGCGTCGACCTTGCCGGCCTGGACCCAGGCGACGGTGGCGTCGTGGGCGCCCGAATAGCCGACACGGCTGAAGTAGCTCTCTGGCTTGATGCCGTCCTGGAGCATGAAATAGCGCGGCATGAGACTGCCGGATGTCGACGATACCGAACCGAAGGCGAAGGTCTTGCCCTTGAGGTCGGCCAGGGATTTGACGGTCGGGTCGGCGGTGATGAATTTGCTGGTGAACTGGGCGTCCTGTTCGCGCTGGACCAGCGGGATGGCGTTGCCGGTTTTCAGGCGTGCCTGGACGAAGGTGAAGCCCCCCAGCCATGCCATGTCGATCCGGTCGGTGGCCAGTGCCTCGACCACGGCCGGGTAGTCGCTCACGGGGACGAACTCGACCTTCATGCCGGTTTGCTGTTCCAGGTAAGCCCCCAGCGGCTTGAATTTGCGCAGCAGCTCGGTCGGGGCCTCATCGGGAATCGCGCTGACTTTCAGGGTGTCGGCGGCCTGCGCCAGCCAGCTGCAAAACGACAGGGCAACACCAGCGGCCAATGCCAGGGAAGGCTTGAGCATGGAAGATCTCCGGTAGAGAAAGGCAAGGAATGTCGAAGCATCACGCCCACATGGAGGGCGGTACGCCGTTCTGTGAGGGTAGACGAAGGAGAGGGATGTTAACCGTTTCTGGTTGTGAACTCACCCAGTCCCCTGTGGGGAGCTGTGGTGAACGGGAGAACCGAGGCCTCTGTCAGGTGAGGCCCCGGCGAACAGCAGGTCAGAACAGTTTGGTGAACAACCAGTAGAGGCTGCCGGACAGCAGGATGGCGGCAGGCAGCGTCAGTACCCAGGCCATCAACAGGTTGCGGATGGTGCGCATCTGCAGGCCAGAGCCGTTGGCGACCATGCTGCCGGCCACGCCGGAGGAGAGCACGTGGGTCGTGGACACCGGCAAGCCGAACATGTCGGCGGCACCGATGGTGAGCATGGCGACGGTTTCGGCCGAGGCGCCTTGGGCGTAGGTCAGGTGGGTCTTGCCGATTTTTTCACCTACCGTCACCACGATGCGTTTCCAGCCGACCATGGTGCCCAGGCCGAGGGCGATGGCCACGGCGATTTTCACCCACAGAGGAATGAAGCGCGTGGAGGTGTCGATCTGCTGTTTGAACAATTGCAGCTGGGCGCTGGTGTCGGCGTCGAAGTGACCGACCTTGTTCTTGTCCATCAGGCGAATGGTTTCGCTGGTCAGGTACATGTCGTTGCGCACGTTGCCCACGGCTTCGGCCGGCACCTTGGCCAGCGAACCGTAGCCCTTGACCTCGGCGCCGATGCTGCCGGTCATGGCGGCTAGGGCCGGCACCAACTGAGGCGTCGCTTCCTTGCTGCCAACGTAGGTGGTGAGGATCGCTCGCGGGTCCGTCGGGGCCGGTAGCGGCGAGTGCTTCACCAGGGCTTGCTGGGTGACTTGTGCCACAGCGGCGAATTGCAGGGCCTGGTCGGCGGGCATGGTGCGGTTCAGCGCATACGCCATCGGCAGGGTGCCGACCAGGATCAACATGATCAGGCCCATGCCTTTCTGGCCGTCATTGGAACCGTGGGCGAATGACACACCGGTGCAGGTCAGGATCAGCATGCCGCGAATCCACCAGGGCGGCGGGGTGTTGCCTTCCGGCGCCTTGTACAGCGAGCGGTTCTTGACGAAGGCCCGCAGCGCCAGCAACAACAACGCCGCGCAGCCGAAGCCCACCAATGGCGAGAGCAGCAATGCATAGCCGATCTTGGTCGCCTGGGCCCAGTCCACGCCGCTGGTGCCGTCGCGCCCGTGCATCAAGGCATTGGCGACGCCCACGCCAATGATCGAGCCGATCAGGGTGTGGGACGACGACGCCGGCAAGCCCAGCCACCAGGTGCCCAGGTTCCAGAGGATGGCGGCGATCAGCAGGGCGAAGATCATGGCGAAGCCGGCGGAGGAACCGACTTGCAGGATCAGTTCGACCGGCAGCAAGGCGATGATACCGAAGGCCACCGCGCCGCTGGCGAGCAGCACCCCGAGGAAGTTGAAGAAGCCCGACCAGGCCACGGCCACGTTCGGCGCCATGGAGTTGGTGTAGATGACGGTGGCCACGGCGTTGGCGGTGTCGTGGAAACCATTGACGAATTCGAAGCCAAGGGCAATCACCAGTGCCACGCCCAACAGCAGGAACGGCGTCCAGGTGGTCACCACGGTGCCGAGTTCGTTCATGTCGTGCATCAGGCTGTAGGCGGTAAACAGCAAGCCGCTGCCCAGTACCGCGAAAAACACCATCAGGGTGAGCACGCTTGGCTTGCGGTTGAGTTGCGGTCTCGAGCTGGGGGCGATGGCACTCGAGGAGTCCATGGTCAGGGTCTGGTTCGTCATGATGAAATCCGGCTCAGTGAGCGGTGGAAGTGGGGGCTCGGTGCCGGGCGTCCCTGCCTGGCGGGTCTCAGTAGACCTGGGGCACGATGAGCTCCGGTGGCGTCGGACTGCGGGAGTAGTCTTCCTGGCGTACCCGCTGCGGCAGTTCGATGGTCGGCAGCTCCACCTCTTCATAGGGCATTTGCCCAAGCAGGTGATGGATGCAGTTGAGCCGGGCTTTTTTCTTGTCGTCGGCCTGCACCACCCACCAGGGCGCCTCGGCGATGTGGGTGCGTTCGAGCATGATTTCCTTGGCCTTGGTATAGGCCTCCCAGCGCCGGCGGGACTCCAGGTCCATGGGGCTGAGCTTCCATTGCTTGAGCGGGTCATGGATGCGGCTGAGGAAGCGCAGGTGCTGTTCCTGGTCGGAAATGGAGAACCAGTACTTGATCAACTGGATGCCGGAGCGGGCGAGCATCCGCTCGAATTCCGGCACGGTACGGAAGAACTCTTCGTACTGTTCGTCGGTGCAGAACCCCATGACTTGCTCGACCCCGGCGCGGTTGTACCAACTGCGGTCGAACAGCACGATTTCACCCGCCGCCGGCAGGTGCGAAACATAGCGCTGGAAGTACCATTGAGTCCGTTCACGGTCGTTGGGGGCGGGCAGGGCGGCGACGCGACACACCCGGGGATTGAGCCGCTGGGTAATGCGCTTGATCACGCCACCCTTGCCGGCGGCGTCGCGTCCTTCGAAAAGGATCACGACCTTGTGCCCGGTCTTGACCACCCAACTTTGCAGCTTCACCAGTTCGCCCTGAAGGCGGAACAGTTCGCTGAAATACAGGCGTCGGATTTCTTTCTCGCTGTTATCCGGGCCGTGTTCATCGAACAAGGCGTTCAGGTCATGCCCGTCTTCGGATAGCTCCAGCTCCAGTTCTTCGTCGCTGTGATCGAGCAATTCGCGGTGGATGCGCTGTACCAAGGTGTCCTGGGTTGAAAGCATGATGGAAAACTCGGTCGTGGAGGCGCCATCCACGCTAGTTGCAATTTGTTACATAGTAGTGACGGTCATCTGTGCTTCATGCGCTGCCCTTGGCTAAAACAGTTACTGGAGCACAAGGGGTGTCATTCAGGTGTCATCGAACCCATGGCAGGATCTTCGCAAACCATCGTGGAATGCCCGCAGTGCTTGTGCCTGCTGGCTGATGAATCAAGGAACACCACTATGAAAGGCGACGCCCCCCTGTTCGCGGCCATTGACCTGGGCTCCAACGCCTTTCGCCTGATGATTGGCCAGTCGGTCAAGCGCAATCGACAACGGGTGATCCAGGAAGTGAAAACCCTGCGCGAGCCGGTCCGATTGGCCGAGGGCCTGCAAGCCGGGGCCCTGGACGAGCTGGCGCTGGATCGAGGCTGGCAAGCCCTGGCCCGATTTGGCAAAAAGCTGCGGGGCTTCGAAGCGGGACGGGTGCGGGCGGTGGCGACCAGTGCCGTGCGCGAAGCGGCCAATGCCCAATTGTTCCTGGCCAGTGCCGAGCGGCACCTGGGGTTTCGGATCGACGTGCTGTCCGGACATGAAGAAGCCCGGCTGGTGTATGCCGGTGTCGCCCATGCGGTGCCCGGTGTCGAGCGGACGCGACTGGTGGTGGACATCGGCGGTGGCTCGACCGAACTGATTCTGGGGCAGGGCGCTCAGCCGCTGCTGACGGAAAGCATTGCCATCGGCAGCGGCACCTTTGGCGCGCGTTACTTTGCGGACGGACGCATCACCGCTCAAGCGCTGCTGGAGGCTGAACGCGTGGCGGTCCTGCAGTTTGAAGCGGTGGCGGCGCGTTATCGCGTGCAGGGCTGGCAGCAGGTGATCGGCTCTTCCGGTACGGCGCGGATGTTGGCCAAAGTGCTCAAGGCCAATGGTCTCAATGATGTTGGACAAGGCGGCATTACCTACAGCGGGTTGTTGCGCCTGTCGTTGCGGCTGCTGGAAGTCGGCCATGTCGACCGCCTCAGATTGGCCGGCTTGCAGAGCCATCGCCTGGGCATCCTGCCCGGTGGCCTGGCGATCATGCTGGCGGCGTTCAAGGTCTTCGGCATTACAGACATGATCGTTTGCGAAGCGGGCCTGAGGTTTGGTGTCCTTCATGACCTGATGCATAAACACTGACACCGATGGCCTGTTGTGCAAGGCCGGTTATCCGCGACGGCTCAAGGTCGAGCGTCAGCGCCCTTTGGTTATCCTCCCTTTGCCAGATTCAGCATTTCGTCGCCTGGGCGGCCGGTATGTCCGGTGATCGCAAAGCGTCGATCTGGATCAGGATGATTGCGTGAACGGGGCTTTTCGCTCTTTCGATCTGCAGTCAGTGAAGGCACAATGCGCATCCTTTTTTGGCTCGCCTTGCCCGGAGGCCTCGAAAATGATCAAAACGCCGTACTACCTCATCGACAAACAAAAGCTGCTGGCGAACATGCAGAAGATCGCCTATGTGCGTGAGCAGTCCGGGGCCAAGGCCTTGCTGGCGCTCAAGTGTTTCGCCACTTGGTCGGTGTTCGACCTGATGCAGCAGTACATGGACGGCACCACGTCGTCGTCGCTTTATGAACTCAAGCTCGGCCGGCAGAAATTCGCGGGCGAGACCCACGCCTACAGCGTGGCCTGGGCCGACGATGAGATCGAGGAGATGCTCGCCAACTGCGACAAGATCATCTTCAACTCCATCGGCCAGTTGCAGCGCTACACCGAGGCGTCGGCCGGCAAGGTTCGCGGCCTGCGGGTCAACCCGCAAGTGAGCAGCTCCGATTACCTGCTGGCCGACCCGGCGCGACCGTTCAGCCGCCTGGGCGAATGGGATCCAGTGAAAATCGAACAGGTCATCGAGCATATCTCCGGGTTCATGTTCCACAACAACTGCGAGAACGGCGATTTCGGTTTGTTCGACCAGATGCTGGGCACGATTGAGGAGCGTTTCGGTCATCTATTGCATAAGGTCGAGTGGGTCAGCCTCGGTGGCGGCATCCATTTCACCGGCGAGGGTTATGCCCTGGATGCCTTTTGCGCACGGCTCAAGGCCTTCTCGCAGAAGTATGGCGTGCAGGTCTACCTGGAACCGGGCGAGGCCGCGATCACCCAGAGCGCGTCGCTGGAAGTCACCGTGCTCGACACGCTCTACAACGGCAAGCACCTGGCCGTGGTGGACAGTTCCATCGAGGCACACATGCTCGATCTGCTGATCTATCGCCTGGACGCCAAGCTGGCACCGAGCGAGGGCGAACACACCTACATGGTGTGCGGCAAGTCCTGCCTGGCTGGAGACATCTTTGGCGAGTACCAATTCGATCGTCCGCTGTCCATCGGCGATCGGCTGTCGTTCATCGACGCAGCGGGCTACACCATGGTCAAGAAAAACTGGTTCAACGGCCTGAAAATGCCGTCCATCGTTGTGAAGCAACTCGACGGCAGCGTCGAGGTGGTTCGCGAGTTTGTTTACGACGACTACTTGTCCAGCCTCTCTTGAGTTGGCGGAAGGAGAAATAAAGAAATTGAAGAAGAACGTACTTATCATTGGTGCAGGAGGTGTCGCCAAGGTGGTGGCCCACAAGTGCGCGCAGCACAACGACGAACTCGGTCGTATTGCTATCGCGTCGCGCAACATCTCCAAATGCCAGGCCATCATCGACAGCGTCAAGGCCAAGGGTAGCCTCAAGCAACCCGCCGACATCAAGGCCTTTGCACTGAACGCTCTGGATGTCGAAGCGACCAAGGCGCTGATTCGCGAAACCGAGTCGCAGATCGTCATCAACGTCGGCTCTGCCTTCCTCAACATGTCGGTGCTGCGTGCCTGCATCGATACCGGCGTGGCCTACCTGGACACCGCCATCCACGAAGAACCGGGCAAGGTCTGCGAGACGCCGCCCTGGTACGGCAACTACGAGTGGAACCATCTCCAGGAGTGCCAGGAAAAGAACATCACCGCCATTCTCGGCGTGGGCTTCGACCCGGGTGTGGTCAATGCCTATGCGGCACTGGCGCAACAACAGCATTTCGACCGCATTGATTCGATCGACATTCTCGACGTCAATGCTGGCTCCCATGGCAAATATTTCGCCACCAATTTCGATCCGGAAATCAATTTCCGCGAGTTCACCGGACAGGTGTGGAGCTGGCAGGACAGCCAGTGGACCAGCAACACCATGTTCGAGGTCAAGCGCACCGACGACCTGCCAGTGGTCGGCTCGCAGAACCTGTACCTGACCGGCCACGACGAAGTGCACTCGCTGTCGAAGAACCTCGACGTGCCCAACGTGCGTTTCTGGATGAGCTTCGGCGAGCACTACATCAATGTGTTCACCGTGCTCAAGAACCTCGGCCTGCTGTCCGAGCAACCGGTCAAGACCGCCGAAGGCCTGGAAGTCGTGCCGCTGAAAGTGGTCAAGGCCGTGCTGCCTGACCCGAGCTCGCTGGCGCCGGGCTACACCGGCAAGACCTGCATCGGTGACCTGGTCAAGGGCGTCAAGGATGGCCAGCCGCGCGAGATGTTCATCTACAACGTGGCCGACCACGAGGACGCCTACGCCGAAACCGACAGCCAGGGCATTTCCTATACCGCCGGCGTGCCACCCGTGGCCGCGGCCTTGCTGGTGGCCCGTGGCGAGTGGGACGTGCAGCGCATGGTCAACGTCGAAGAGCTGCCTGCCGAGGCGTTCCTCGAGGCGCTGGATGTGATGGGCCTGCCGACACGCATCAAGGACGAACATGGCGACCGTCCCTGGAACCAGAACGCCTGAAGGACTCCAGGCGGGTTCCCCATTGGCTCCCCCGATAGGAACTGCAGGATCGCTCTGGATTCTGCAGGCGATTGAATCAGGAGACTCACCGTCGCGTGAATACCTGGCAATCTGCGGGAAGCCTTGAAGAAATGCTCCGTATCGAAAGGTACGGAGCATTTTTCGTTTAGAAGGCCATCCAATAGGCCCGTGGCGAGGGAGCTTGCTCCCGCTGGGCTGCGCAGCGGCCCCAACAAAGAACCGCCCAAGCAGAAACCCTCGCCATGAACGATCACCCGACCTTACGATTGCGCTTCACGGCCCCAGGAGAAGCCATCAGTGAAACCCTTCAGAATTCGCGAGCTGCAAATGACCGATGTGCAAGCGCTGCTGGCCTTCGAAATCCATAACCGTGAATGGTTCGAGTCGCAGATCGACGCACGCGACCCTGCCTTTTATTCATGGACGGGCGTCACCAATCACATTGAAGGCTATCTGGCCGATTTTTGCCGTGGGCGTCTGGCACCCGTTTGTGATCGAAGACGCCAGCGGGAGAATAGTGGGGCGGGCGAATTTGAAAGGCATCCATTCACCACGCGGTTGCGCCGAGGTGGGCTACCGCATTGATCAACGCGCTTGCGGGCAAGGGCTGGCAACGCGGGCCCTGAAACATCTGATCGAGGCGGCGCGGATGCGTTGGGGGCTTACGCAACTGGTGGCTTATGTCTATGAGCACAACATCGGCTCAAGGAAGGTCCTTGAGCAGTGCGGGTTTGTGCCTGACGCGCTGTCGGGCAGCGAGGCCGTCGAGGGTGGAGGCCGCTTTGCGCTTTCGATCTAGAACTCGGTTCACACCGGACAGTGTCAGGAATCGCTTGTACGTTTTAAATCCGTCCTGGCGATTCGATAAAGCCAATGTCTTGGATTATTCCCACGTTTCCTTCAGTACTGAGCGAAACAGCTCCGACAGGAGCGGCTCGACTTCCTTACGTCCGCTGCGCGTCGGCTTGATAGCCTCAAGCCGATGCAACTCCCGCTCAATGAATTTCTGAATAGGCATGATCTGCGGTGAAAGCCCCATTTCTGGTGATGCCCGCTTGATCGCAAGCAAGTCATCAATGGCCCGGTGCAATTCGGGCTCACCGTCGATGACTTGGCGCAGCGTGTCAAACTCGATGGGAGCTGGTTTATCAAAGCGCTCCAGCCACCGTACCGATAGCAATGGCCGCAGTACGTAGAAATATTTTTTCAGCGGTACTTCAGGAGACTGCAAGTACCCCCTGAAATTGGTCTTCGCCATGCTGCGATAATGGTAGATACCGCTTTCAACCGAGTAGACCTGCGGCAGCAACGCTTTGGCGCGTTCGTGAAATGAGCCAGAACGTTCATAGATGATGGTGGACTGCACCCATTCGACAAACCCCGGGTTTGACTTCCAGAACAGTCTCAAGGCCTTGCGCAGATCCCAACCATTGACGTCCATATCATCGATGATCGGGTACTCGATGACGTCGCGTTGCTCCTCTAGGCCGACCGAGAGATACCACTCAGGTTTATTGACGTAGATGAAGCGTGCGTCATAGTCACTATTGGGGGACGCGAATCCCCAGGCACGACTGCCTGACTCTACGGCGAGCAGGACCTTCACCTCATGTTCATTTTCAGCACGGCGGAGACGGTCTTGAACTTCTTCCCGAACAGCTATGGAAACCATGTGCTCACTCTGATCAGATGAATTTGTGTGCAATAACACCATTTTTGATGGCGCGACTGTTAAAGCAGGGAGCTATTAAGTAACAATTCCGACGAATCAATACTGATGCTCCACCGCAGCGTTATAGCGCAACAGCAACTCGTCATAACCGGCCCGTGCTGCGACGAGGTCCTGGTTCAGTTCAGCGGCGTCGGCTCCTGAGGCCCAATGCTGCTGCAGGCGCTCCAGGGCGACGATCCAATTGCTGGCTGCCAAGTTTATCTGGGTCCACACGGGGCGGCTGTCATTGGCTGAGCGCAGACGGGCAGGGCCAGCACGAAAGTATCGGCGTCTGTCCTGGCGGTTGCCAACATTTGATGCATGACAAGCAGTTGTTGCGGCGTCAGGGGGGCGCCTTTGGTCATTGCCTCGAGGGCGTTCTTTGGGATCATGGGCAGGTTTTGCAGGAAGCATCAGCCCAACGCCTCGACCAGCTTCGGCAACCAGTGGGTCGCATCGCCCACTAGCGTTTTATCGGAAGCGGGCCCCATTGGTTCGATATTGATATGCACCAGCCAGGCGCCATGCTCGGTTGCCAATGTTGGAATCCGTGCCGCCGGGTAGACGTTTCCCGAGGTGCCAATGGAGAGCATGACGTCGCAGTCGCGGGCCGCGCTGAAGGCCTGGTCCAGTTCCCGCTCCGGCATTCCCTCGCCGAACCAGACGACATTGGGGCGGATCCGGCCGTCGCAGTGTGGGCAACGTGGGGGTTTCAGGCTGTCGCAGTCCGGCCCGACATCCACGGGCAACGCGCCCAGGTAGGGACGATTGCACTGGAAGCAACGGGCGCTGGCCAGATCACCGTGAAGGTGAATCACCTCCTTGGATCCGGCTCGTTCGAGCAGGTCGTCGACGTTCTGTGTGATGACGGTCACGCGGGGCAAGCTCTGGGTCAGCCTGGCGACTGCCCGGTGCGCGTCATTGGGCTGCGCTTGGTTAACCAGCGTTCGGCGCCAGCTGTACCATGCCCATACCTGTGCAGGGTCTTTGGCGAAAGCGGCGGGGGTGGCCAGTTTCTTTGGGTCGTAACGCGCCCAGAGGCCGGTCGAGGGATCACGGAACGTGGAGATACCGCTTTGTGCGGAAATGCCGGCACCGGTAAAAATGGCAAGGTGCTTGGCCGCTCGCAGGCGTTTCACCGTTTCGGCGAAAATGACTTCTGGATTCACCGTCTCATCCCCCGTCAGACCTGAGAGCACTGGTCGCGCAGCCAGTCGAAGTTGCTCCAGTACTTTCGGTCGCCGCCGGGCTGGGCACGTTTTGTCTCAATGAAAGGGGCAAGTATCTGGTGGCAGTGCTTGATGCTCGGCGCCCAGTTTTCGATGATGATGTGCTTGTTCTTGATCAAGTCGGCACGCAATAACGCCGCGACGACGTCGTAGTTCGCACAGGTCAGCGAGGCGTGCTGGACATGGGTGGCGTCCCATTGGTCATGATGCAGGGTCGACAGCGTGGCGCGAACCGCTTGCCGGGCATCCCGGGCCTGGCTGGCTTGCAGGAACTCGACAATCGAAATGATGCTCTGGGCCTCGGATGCCTGTTGAGTCGCCTTCAGTTGTGCCGTCAGGATGACCACCTGGCGAACAACCAGGTACATCGACAGCAGGGCCACCAGGGCCACGACCACCTGGACCACCAACGTCCATGTTTCGTAATTAGACATTTTTTCTCTCTCGCCCCTTAAGTAGTTCCAGTGTTCTTGAGTCGACATTCACCCGATCCTCCAGCGCCTGGGCATACACGCAATGCTCGCCCGCGGCCGCTGCGAACAGCGTCATGCAGGACGCGAATTTCATGGCGTCGAGTGTCCCCAGGAGTTTCTCTACCGCGACGTCCGAGTCCAGGACGGCGCGGGTTGCGCACTCCAGTCGTGGTCCCAGAAGCGGGTGATGCAAATAGTCGCGCGCTTCTTCCAGATCGCGCAGGCCGTAGTAGGTGGCGTTCTCGCTGACACCCAGGCCGCGTAATTGGGGAAAGATGAACCACATCCAGTGGCCTTCCTTGCGGCCGTGCCGTAGCTCGAGCAAAGCGCGGTCATAGGTTGACGCTTGCGCCTGGACAAAACGCTCCAGTGATTCGGTCATGCGAGCCTCTGATACCGGTTTCAAGGCTGAAGAATGAAGCGCGCCAGGTTCGATCAAAAGTAGTGGCTTTATGATGTCATGGTCTGGCGCGTATCGGTAGTCTCGATCATCACCCCCATTCAGAACGAGGGCAAAGCCTATAGCACACTTGCGCTATAGCGCCGGTCGGCACTCGACCCTAACCTATGAGCGCTATCGGGTTTTCGACCGGCCGCAACGAGCCTATTTGAACAAGGATCTGTTTTTGAAAAACACACCCGCCAGAAAGTCCAACGTCTGCCCGGCTTATCGCAAGCGCCTCGCAACGGCATTTGCCGTCTCGGCCCTTGTCGCCAGTGGCTGGGGTTCTTTGATCGCCGGTGCGTCGGCTGCCACTGCCAGTGAGACATCCTCCGCGGCTTGCACCAACGAGGCGGATTTCCAGGCCGGGACGGTAGTGGAGTATGAAAGTCGCGACAACCTGTCGCCAGCCACCAGTCGCGGTAAAACCGAGACGCTCGGGCGCGAGGCGTTTGCCGGCGCCAATCCGGTGGCTTCGGTGCACACGTCGTTCCTGAACAATGCGCCGTTTTTCCTGACGACGACCTTCGCCGAGATCAAGGACGGTCGGCTTATTCGTTACGGTGATCGCCATGGTGCCGGGGCATCGTTGATGACCACCACCTACCAGCCTCCCGCTTCCACACCGATTGATCTGCAACCTGGGCAGACCGTCACCGTCAGCTACAAGAACAAAGCGGTGAGCGCCGGGGGAACGGTCGAGTTCGATGTCGTCGAGAAGCTGACTTATAACGGGCGTGAAACGATCAAGACGGCCCTGGGGACGTTTGATACCTGCAAGTTCACCAATGAAATCTTCACGGGCCCGGTTTCGGCCGAGCAGCCGAAACAGGTTGTCGTTGTCCAGAATTGGTTTCCCGCGGACGGACCTTATCGTGGTCAGTCGATCCGATCCGTCACGCCTCCGGCCAATGGCGTTGCGCAGAGAATCAGTGAAGTCGTCAAGATGCAGTATGGGACACGATGAGAGACGCGTCTCGGGTCGGAAGATTTGCCGGATTATCGTGGCAGATGAGCATCCGCTGTTCCGAGAGGGGATGATGGTGTTGCTGGAGCGCCTGATACCTGACGCAGTGATCGAGCAAGCAGGCAGTCTGGAGGAAGTACGGACGCTGGCAACGAATGGACAACCTCTCGATACGCTGACTCTTGAAATACGTCTTCCCGGCCTGGGCTCCATCAGCGAGCTCGCGCAGTTGCGCCAGGCACTCACGCACACCGTGATGATTGTGGTTTCGACGCTGGATGACAGCGATGTCATTGGCCGTGTCATGGCCACCGGTGTAGACGGGTTTGTCGGCAAGAGCCTTTCTCCCGACCAGGTCGGCCAGGCCATCGCCGATATTCGCCGTGGCGAAGTGCGGGTCAAGTATGCGCCTTCGGGCTCGCTGCCACTCGGTCCCGATGATGACATGAGCAAGCTCACGTCACGGCAGCGAGAGGTCTGGCAATTGATCGCCGAAGGCAAGACCAACAAGGAAATCGCCTCAGCGCTTGAGATCTCTCCCTTCACCGTGCGCATTCATGTCTCTTCGTTGATCCGTGCGCTGAACGTTCCCAACAGGGCGGTGGCCGCTGCCCGTTTTGCCGGGCGCGAGGCGCTTCAGACCTTGCGCTAGTGCCTCAGACCTTCGAACCGGCATGGGCAGCCTCGTCGGTGCGCGAGGTGTCATGGAATTTCGCCTGGGACTTGCCCGCGCGCTTGGCCCGGTAGAGCGCTTCATCGGCCTGGGCCAGCGCATCGGCAAACTCGCCGCCGGTCCACAGCGTCCCGCCGATGCTGCAGCCGACCGTGATCGACTCCCCGGCCAGCGCTCGACCGACCAGCTTTGTCCGCGCCCATCGAGCGTGATCCCGGCGGGTTTGCCGATCATGTCCTTGGGCCCAGCAAGACGGTGCCGTCCTTGCTGATGACCAGGAACTCCAGGCCAGGCAGGCGCTCCTGCAAGGGGTCGAAAAGCGATCGACCGACTTCCGCGGCCCATTCCCAGGAAAGATGCGTCGCGAGCACCCCCGTGAGATTTCCGGCGACGTCCTTGATTGGCATGCTGATATCGACGAATTTCATCGCTTCCCTGGAAGGATTCGGCAGCAACTTGGCCAGCAGGACGGCTTCGTGAACATCGCCAATGAATGTCTCTTCACGCGCCCTGGCAAAGACCGGCCGTTGCGAGATGTCGGCACCTGCGAGCACCCCGTTGGTCGATGCGACCACTTTGCCGTGGGCGTCGGTGAGGCCGATCCAGGAATAGTTCGGGAACTGCTGGCTAAGGTGGTCGAGCAGGGCGCGTGCTTCGCCGGGGCTCGCCGTGTTGCGCAGGGTTTCCAGCTTGCTCAGGACCGTGAGCGCTTTTGAACGGTTACTCATGTCGCGATCGAGGCGATCGATCATCGAGTAGGCATATTCGCTCAGTTGCAGCCCGGTTTGCTCCTTGAGCCGCGAAATGGAGGACTCGCCGATAACGGTGCCGAAGATGCAACTGAGGAGCAGCACCACCAGTGCCACGACGATGGCGAAGCGTGCCCGCAAGCTTTGGAAGAGAGGGATATACATGTCGGGCCGCCATGGGGATGGGATTGGAAAGGCCTTTATTCCATGGCGTTCTTGGTATGCATCCTCTCAAAATTTTCCAGTTTGGGGTACTGGTCCGCTCACCACTGAGCGCGACGACAGGAGCACTGTCACTACCTGCCTTATCGCTGATAGGCCAGCCAACGGAAAGCTTGACTGAACGCACGGATGGGTATTTAGTTGTGCGGTACAACTAAATACCCATCCGCATTCGAGGTCCCCCGTGAACCATTGCCCACCAGCCCTGATTGAGAAAATCCGTTCGGCGTCGCGTCTCATGGTGCGGGAGCTGGGGTTCATGCACACCACGTTGGCTGCGACGGGTTATCCGCCGTCGTCGGTGCACACCCTCGTGGAGCTCGGCAATCGCCAATCCCTGACCGCGGGCGAGCTTGTCGAGATGCTCGGCCTGGAAAAATCCAGCGTGAGTCGGATGGTGCGCAAGCTCATCGAGGCCGGCGAGATCGAAGAAATTGCCCATGAACAGGATGCGCGGGCCAAGAGACTGCGACTCACCGCCCAGGGGCAAGACACCCTCCGAACCATCGATGCTTTCGCCACGCAACAGGTTGTCGCGGCCATGTCTCACTTATCCAATGAGCAATGTCAGACCGTGAGTGAGGGGATTGCCAGCTATGCCGTCGCGCTACACGCCCATCGGCTCGGTACAGCGCCGCCTGCGCCTGCGCAGTTGGAGATTGCGCGTGGCTACCGTCCTGGCGTCATTGGCCGCATTGTGCAAATGCATGCGGACTATTACGCCAGGCATTCGAACTTCGGCCAGTTGTTCGAAAGCCTGGTTGCATCGGACATGGCCGAGCTGATGGGACGCCTGCACAATCCGCGCAATGAGGTCTGGGTAGTCCTGGATGGCGAACGAATAGTCGGTTCGATTGCCATCGACGGTGAAGGCGAGGGCGGCAGTGCGGTGCTGCGCTGCTTCATCCTGGATGATTCGGCGCGCGGCCAGGGGGCTGGCAGGCGTCTGTTGGCCGAAGCGATGAAGTTCTGCGACGAGTGGGGCTTTAGCTCAACGATCCTCTGGACGTTCCAGGGGCTCGACGCTGCTCGCAAGCTGTATGAGGCGTTCGGTTTCAGGTTGGAGCAGGAGCAAGAGGGGCAGCAATGGGGGCGACAGGTCATTGAACAGTGTTTTGTCAGGCCGGGCCCAACCGCCTCGCCAATTTGAATTGTATCAATTGGCGCTATTGGATTTGAAAACCCCACTGAGCACGAAGGCATAGCGTTCCGGGCGGATGAAAAATGTCGTGCGGTCGCAGCAACGGCCATCGGCGAAATAGGACGTGCGCTCCATGACCAGCAGCGCGGCACCGCGTTTGACGTGCAGCGCGCCGGCCAGGCTTTTGTCGGCTTCCTGTGCACGGATGGCCAGGTCGGCGCGACTGACCGCTAGGCCGGTGATCGATTCGAGAATGGAATAGATCGGCTGATGTTCGACCTCAGCCCAGGCCACGCTGGCCAACTCTGCCGGCAGGTGGCTGCGTCCCAATGCGATGGGTTCGTCATCGACGAAGTGCAGTCGCTCCAGAAGCAGGCAGTCGTGCGCTTGCTCAAACAGACCCCGCAGGGTTTCCGGGACGGGCTGCAGGGCATGGCTGAGCACCTGCATGCTCGGTTGCAGCCCTTGTAGCAACAACGCCTCATGAAAGCTGCGCAACGCATCCAGGCCGTGGCGTACCTGCTTGGCCGCTACGAAGGTGCCTTTGCCTTGCTTGCGCTCCACCACACCGTCGTCGCTGAGCTTGCCCACTGCCAGGCGAACCGTGACGCGGCTCACCCCGAACCGTTCGCCCAACTGCGCCTCGGACGGTAGCTTCCCGCTGGGTTCGTAGTCGCCGCGCTGGATTTCTTCCAGCAGTTGATGGGCGATCTGTTCGTAGAGCGAGGTGGTGCTGTCGCGAAGAATGGAGGTGGACACTGTCAGCTTCCATGGCCTTGAGTGGGGCAGGGTGCCTTCACTTCTAAGGTTATAAAAATAGGTTATTGGGACTACTTGTATTAATACGTATTATGTCAGGCATTCCCATTGTAAACGACCTGACGACACTTGCCATGCCCAAAACCCTCCCTTACCCGCAGCCGCAAGCCGACGCCCTGACGGTCGATGACATCAGCTTCAGCTACCCCAACGGGCATCGCGTATTTTCCTCTTTCAGCCTGAACGCCAAACCCGGTGAGTTTGTCGCGATCCTCGGGCCATCCGGCTGTGGGAAAACCACCTTGCTGAACCTGTTGTCAGGGTTCGTGCAACCGCAAAGTGGCCGCATCACCATCAACCAGACAGCGGTACGCCCGGAGCGTTCGGAGTTGGGTTATGTGTTCCAGGCGCCGCAATTGTTTCCCTGGTTGAGCGCCTTGGAAAACGTCCGTTTTGGTCTGCGGATGAGCGCCCGCACCGACGAATCGCAGCAGCGTGCACAGGCATTGCAGTACCTGCGCCTGGTCGGTCTGGAGAGTGCGGCGCATCGGCTGCCGCACCAGCTTTCCGGTGGCATGCAACAGCGCGTCTCCCTGGCCCGGACCCTGGCCCTGGAACCCAGCGTATTGCTGATGGATGAGCCGTTCGCCGCGCTCGATGCCATCAGCCGCAACAGCATGAACGAAGAGACGTTGCGCATCTGGGCCGAACTGGGCCAGACGGTGTTGTTCATTACCCACGACATCGACGAAGCGGTGTTCCTGGCCGACCGGGTCATCGTGCTCAACATCGCCCCCGGGGGCATTCACAGCGAGCTGGAGATCCACCTGCCGCGTTCCCGCAGCAACCTGAAAACCCGTCGCCTACCGGCGTTCCTCGATTACCGCAATGAGCTGATGACGCGCATTGCCCAGGTGATGGACGCCTGCGACACCACGGTTCACCCCACCCCTCGACTTGAGCTGACAGCATGATCAAACGTTCGCTGCTTGCCCTCACATTGTCTGCCGCCACGTTGGCAGGCAGCGCATTCGCCGTGGCGGGCGAGGCGAAACCCTTGCGCGTGGGTTATGTCTTCGCCATGGCCAACGCCCCGGCGCTGATCGCCGACAAACAAGGTTACTACCGCGAAGAAGGCTTGAACGTCGACCTCAAGGCCTTGGGCGATGGCCCGGTGATCCAGCAGGCACTGGCCGCCGGTGAACTGGACGTGGCCTATGTCGGCACCCCGCCGGTGTACCAGTGGTTTTCCCGCGGGCTGCAAAGCCGGATCCTGGCGAAGGTCAATTACGGCCAGGCCGCGGTGATTGTCGACGCCAAGAGTCCGATCACCCAGCTGGAAGCGCTCAAGGGGAAAAAACTCGCCGGGGTCAAGAAGGGCAGTGGCATGGATGTGCTGCTGCGCGGTTATGTCCTGAAGGAAAAGGCCGGGCTCGATCCGGACAAGGACCTGGACATCATCGACATGCCGCCGGGCAACATGAACGCTGCCCTCGAGCGTGGCATCGTCGACGCGGCATTTTCCTGGGAACCCTTCGTCAGCCAGTCGGTGTTGCGCGGTTCGAGCCGGATCCTGCTGGACGTCAACCAGGCGCTGCCCCAGTACCCGTGGTACGTGGTGATCGCCTTGCCGAAAACCTTGCAGGAGCGCCCGGATGACGTGGTGAAGCTGCTGCGCGCCCATCGCAAGGCCATCGCTTTCCTCAACGAACATCCCGCCGAATCGAACCGGCTCATCGCCGAGGCGTTCAAGCTCGAAGCGGTGCAAGGCCCGGACGGCAAGACCATCGCCCCCGAAACCATCGTCGCCCAGGCCCGGACCCGCCTGGGCTGGTCGGCGGACTTGCAGGCGGCGGACATCCAGTTCATCCAGCGCCTGATGGATTACTCCCACGACCTGGGTTTTATCGACACCACGCTCAAGACCGAACAGATCGTGGATACCTCCTACCTGGAAAAAGCCGCGCACTGAGTCCGTCATGTCCTTGCCAAAACCGAATTGGGGATGGGCGTCGCTGCCATTCCTGTTGTTGATCTGGATCGCCCTGGCGAGCCGCTTTCCCACCTACATCCTGCCGCAGCCCTGGGACGTTGCCCGCGAGGCGCTGCGCTGGCTGGGTGACCGTTCGCTGTGGCAGCACCTGCAGGCCAGTGTGCTGGAAGAGCTGGGTGGTTTTTGCGCCGCGGTGATCGTTGCGCTCCTGCTGGGCACGGCCGCGGGCCTGTCCTCGCGCTTTCGCGATTTCATCTCGCCGCTCAACAGCCTGTTCATGGCCATCCCGCCGATTGCCTGGGCGCCGCTGATCATGATCATTTTCGGCCTGGGTTATGTCTCCATCGTGCTGGTGATTTTCATTGCCGCGATGTTCCCCATGGCGGTGACCATCCAGGAGGGCGTGCAGAGCATCCGCGGCGGTGAAGTTCGCGCGGCACGGACCTTGGGTGCCAACGCCTGGCAGCTGTTGGCCCACGTCTATTTGCCGGCCTCGTTGCCGTTCGTGACCGCCGCCTTGCGCATCGGCTTCAGCCAGGGCTGGCGGGCGCTGGTGGCGGCGGAAATGATCGGCGCTTCCCGAGGTATCGGCTGGATGGTCGCCACGGGTGGGCAGATCGGCAACAGCAGCCAGGTGCTGCTGGGCATTGTCGTGATCGGCTTGATTGCCTGGCTCATGGAAAGCTTTGTGTTCCGGCGCATCGAGCGTCACTACCAGCAATGGCGCGTGCAATAAGCATCGCCCCACGTATTCGAACCCTTCAGTGGACCACTGCACGAGGTGTCATGTGAGTAACGTTTTCGATCCCCGCGAAGCCGGGCATTACATCGCCCCCCAAGGCCTGTACGAGCGCAACAAGAAACGTCCGTTCCTGGGCAGCGTCCACTGCGACCGTGACACATTGGTCGCCGGGCAGTGGGATGAAATCACCCTGGTCTACGAGGTCGGTGGCAGCGGCCTGGCCGACGGCGCGTGGCTCAAGCTGGCCTTCAAGTTCTATTCCGACTGGGCCTTGTTCCAGACCTCGAACCCGGCCGGCCCCAACTATGTCAGCGCCGAATACCAGGCTGGTGAGCTGGTCCCCGGCCAGAGCCAGGCCACGGTGCAGCACTTGAAGGTGCGCTTCGACCAGAAGGGCCATGAACGGCCATTTCAGAAAGCGATCATCATCGACATCATCGACGGGTACCTGAACCCGGGAGATAAAGTCATCATTCGCCTGGGGGACCGACGCCAGGGCGGGGCGGGGACGCGGGTGCAGAGTTTCGTCGAGAAGGACTTCCGTTTCCGCCTGTTCATCGACCCGCTGGGCAGCTCGAAATTTGCCGAAGTGCCGGGCGACCCCTTGTTGGACATCGTGCCGGGACCGGCGCAGCGTGTGCAGCTGATCGTGCCTCGACTGGTCAGCGCCGGGGAAGCCTTCGATGTCCTCTTGCGGGTGGACGATGCCTGGGGCAACACCTGCCGAAACCTGCCGCTCGAGGGGGTACTGACCCTGGTCGATCCGGAGGGCGGCGAGCGTCGACAGCCGTTCACGCTGGCGTCCGAAGGTTGGGCGACGGCCCGGCTCGAGGCGCTTGACCTCGGCGCCGTGGGTGAGTGGCGTTTGTCCGCCAGCGTGGCGGCGCCGTTTGTCGACGGGGCCCAGGCCTTCGTCACCGTCGACCCGGCCGGTACGGCGTTGCGCCCGCTCTACGCCGACCTGCATGTGCATTCCGATGACACGGTGGGCACCAACGACACGCTGTACAACCTCAGCTACGGTCGCGATGTCGCCGGGCTCGACGTCCTCGGCTACACCGCCAATGACTTCAATATCACCGAGCAACGCTGGGACCAGGCGGTCAAGCTGATCCACGAGCTCAATGAGTCGGGCCGATTCGTGTGTTATCCCGGAACCGAATGGTGCGGTAACTCTTGTGCGGGCGGCGACCGCAACGTCGTATTCCTGCATGACCGCAAACCCGAGTTCCCCTTCGACAATCAAGGACGACTGGTGCGTTCCTTCGAATGGAATGAGTTCACCGCCGGCACCATCAAGCCTGGCGCCTGGCCGGTGGACGAGTTGTACGCCGCCTATGCCAAGGACCCTGAGGGCCATCTGATGATGCCCCATGTCGGTGGACGCCGTTGCAACCTCGACTGGCATCACCCGGAACTCGAGCGGCTGATTGAGGTGGGTTCGGCCTGGGGCCAGTTCCATTGGGTCTACGCTGAAGCGCTGCAGCGTGGCTATCGGGTTGGCGCCGCGGCGAATAGCGATGAGCACCAGGGCCGCTGCGGTGGCGGCGTTCCGGCCACGGCGGTGTTCGGCTCCCGTGGCGGGTTGACGGGTGTGGTCGCCGAGGCTTTCGACCGCACCAGCGTCGGCAAGGCCTTGCGCGCCCGCCGTACCTTCGCCACGACCGGTGAGCGTTCGTTCGCCAGCCTGCGCCAGGGCAAGCACTTCATGGGTGAAGTCTTCACTGCCGATGCGAATGCCTCCCTGGACTATCGACTGCTGGGGGAGGCCGGGTGGGAGCAGGTCGATCTGTTCGATGGCGACCAGTTGATCTGGTCGCGCAACCTGCACCAGGAACTGGGTTTCTGCGCGCAACGCATTCGCCTGCGCCTGGGGGGCGCGCGGATCAAGGACCGCTATCGCGGTGCGTACTGGACTGGCGAAATCCGTATCACCGGCGCGATCATCAATGGTTTCCGTGCCTTGGGCCTTGACCATCCCGAGCAGACCGTATGGCGCAAGGACGCCACGGTCCTGGCGTTTCGCACCGACACCAATGGCGATACCGACAGCATCGAAATCGACTTGTCGCAACTGGCCGGCGCCACGCTGCAGATCCACAGCCGTATCGACAATTACGTCAAGGTCGGCGACCCGTCCGAACCGCAACCTTACGTGCACGCACCGACCGTGGTGATGGAGCTGTCCGGCGATGAGTTGTTGGCGCAATCGCAAGTGGTCGAAGAGTTGCCGGGCGCGGAGTTGAAACTGTCCCTGGAACGGATGACCGCTGCACCGTTGCCCCGTGAGTTGCAGGGGCGCATCGAACTGGCCCGCTTGGGGCTTGATCCAGGGCGTGAACACCCCTTGTTCATCTGTGCCCGCCAGCGGGATCAGTCACGGGTCTGGACCTCCGCGCTGTTCCTGACCCTGTAGGCGCTGTCGAGTGCAACGAGGCTGCGATCTTTCCCCAGACACTTGAATCTCAAGCGAAAGATCAAAAGATCGCAGACTTCGCCAGCGCCTACTGAGCCCGGCGGGAGTTCTCTCTGGTCACATTTGCGCAAAACCCCGACAGTCCCAGCAAGCCTGCGAAAGCCTGGCCGTCGCCATTGCGAGAAAGTGAAGTCGTCGATAACGACAGCGCCCACGGGCGCCGGGCGGGCGAATGTCTCGTCTGCCCACTCACGCAGGAGAGCGATCATGACCGATATCCAACACAACATTCCCCACGAAGTCCAAGGCAAGGTTGCACTGGTCACTGGCGCCGCCAGTGGCATCGGCAAGGCCATCGCATTGCTGTTGCATGCCCGCGGCGCCAAGGTAATCGCTGAAGACATCAACCCCGCCGTCCATGAGCTGGCCCGTCCCGGGCTGGTGCCGCTGGAGGCCGACATCACCGCGGATGGCGCCGCCGAGCGCGCTGTCGGCCTGGCCGTCGAGCAGTTCGGCCGGCTGGATATCCTGGTCAACAATGCCGGGATCATCATCAATAAACTGGTCATCGACATGACGCGCCAGGACTGGGAGCGCATCCAGGCGGTCAACGCCACGGCCGCTTTCCTGCATTCACGCGAAGCGGTCAAGGCGATGATGCCGAACAAGTCGGGGGCCATCGTCAACATTGCGTCCTACGCGTCCTATTTTGCCTTCCCGACCATTGCCGCCTACACCGCGTCCAAAGGTGCCCTGGCGCAACTGACGCGCACCCTGGCCCTGGAAGTCATCGAGCATGGCATTCGCGTCAATGCCATCGGTGTTGGCGATGTGGTCACCAACATCCTCAATGACGTGGTCGAGGACGGTCCGGCGTTCCTCGCCCGGCACGGTGAAGCCGCGCCCATCGGCCGGGCCGCACGGCCGGAAGAAATTGCCGAGGTGGTTGCGTTCCTGGCCTCGGATCGCGCGAGTTTTGTGGTCGGTGCGGTGGTCATGGCCGACGGCGGCATGACCGTTACCGCTGGCTGAATCGAGTGATGGATTGCACCTGGGTAACCGGCCGGGCTGTGCACCCGGCCGGTGTTGTTGTCAGAGCTGCGCCCGACGAAGCCTGCCTCTCAAAGGGACCACGCTATTCTCGGGCACAGGCAGTGGCCGCCCGACCAAGCCCATGCCTTCGCTGACCAGTACCGTGCCCAGAGGGTTCAGAGCCTCGAATACCCGCGCAACTGCGCCGGGCTGACGCCAAGACGTTGCTTGAACAGCGTGGTCATGTGCGCCTGGGAATTGAAGCCGCAGATGTGGGCGATATCGGTCAGTCGGGCGGTTGAATCGCGCATCAGCGCCCGTGCCTTGGCGAGGCGCCGGTCGATCAGGTAGCTGTGTGGGCTTTTGCCGGTCGCCTGCTTGAACGCCCGCATGAAATAACCTTCGGACAAACCCAGCAGCCCGGCCATTTCCTTGACCCCCAGCGGGCCGTCGAGACCGGCGTCGATGAATTCATCGAGCAGGCGCATCCGACCGCCCGTGATCGAACCTTGGGAGTGTGCCGAAAACCGCTTGTGGTCCTTCACTCGCTCAGCCAGCCCGAGCGCCCAGGCTTCCCAATCGTCCTCTGCCGTGGCACGCAGCAGTGCGCTGCGCATTCTCAAGGCGAGGGTGATGGCCTGCGGGTCAATACGATTGTTGAACGCATGTTTCGCCGGCAACGCCAGGCCGTCGGTGCGCACCATCCGTAGGTATTCACCGCCCCGGGGGGATTCGGAGAACACGTCGCACCCGGCGGGAACGAATGCCAGGCCGTTGGGCAGCGCCTCGAAGGGCAGCACGCGGTCGCTGCCGATGGCGTGTCGGCCACGCTGACTGTCGAAGGCAAAACCGATCGCCGACTGGGTCGCGACGTAGCGGGTCGCGTAGGCACAGCCGGGGAGCAATTCGATCGCCCAGGGCCCTGCCTCGATACGACGGACCGGTTCAGACAGGAGCGGCGGTTGATGGTTTCGCATGTTCATGAACAGCATAGTAATGAAGAGCGGGCCTGAAAGTCAGGTCAGTTTTCTGAAAGCCCCGTCGCCGTCGCGCTGATTAGACTGGGCAAAACCAGGAGGCCCAATCATGCACACACTGACCCGCGACGACATCGAACACGCTGCCCGCCATCTCTATCAATTCATGCCCGCCACGGCCCAATACGCCTGGCCGTTGCTGGCTGAACGGTTGGGTTGCACGGTGTGGGTCAAGCACGAGAATCACACCCCGACCGGGGCCTTCAAGGTACGCGGTGGCCTGACCTTCGCGCACTGGCTCAAGCGCGAGCATCCCGAGGCGAAAGGCATTGTCACGGCGACGCGCGGCAACCATGGCCAGAGCCTGGCGCTGGCGGCCACTGCCTTGGGTTTGAAAGCGTTGATCGTCGTGCCGCAAGGCAACTCGGTGGAGAAGAACAATGCCATGCGTGGCTTTGGCGGCGAGGTGGTCGAACATGGCCGCGATTTCGATGAGGCCCGGGAAGAAGCTGCACGCCTGGCCCACGCACAAGGCCTCTACCTGGTGCCGCCGTTCCATCCTGAGTTGGTCAGGGGCGTGGCGACTTATGGGCTTGAGCTGTTCAAGGCGGTGCCGGACCTCGACACGGTCTACGTGCCGATAGGCTGTGGGTCGGGGATTTGCGCAGTCATCGCCGCCCGCGATGCCTTGGGGCTGAAAACCCAAGTGGTGGGTGTCGTGTCCACCGAGGCCGTCGCGGCAAAGTTGTCATTTGAAACGGGAAGACTGTGTGAGACCGCTACGGCGACTACCTTCGCGGACGGGTTGGCCGTGCGTAGACCCATTCCCGAGGCCTTTGCCATCTATGGGGCCGCTGCGGCGCGGATCGTCGCGGTCAGCGATGCGGAAATTGCCGAGGCCATGCGGGTGTATTACACCGACACCCATAACCTGGCCGAGGGCGCAGGTGCCGCGGCCTTGGCGGCACTCATGCAGGAACGTGAAGCGATGCAGGGGAAAAAGGTGGGAGTGATTCTGTCCGGCGGGAATATTGACCGGCCGGTGTATGCCCGGTTGATTGGCTGAGCCCCTCGTAGCGGGAAACCCTGGAGGATATTTAGATCGATTATTTCTTACGGTTATTGATATAGGTTTGGATGGCATATCCATGACCGAAGAATCGAAGCTGTCGCTTGGAAAGTATCTGCAATGAAAGCGCAGTGCATGCAGAAGCAGACGACTTTGCACGTGTCGCTCCGGTAAGCCTGTCTGAACGTTCATTCCTGCTGTTCGATCGCCATCTTGTCGGGCCCGGGTCAATGCTTAGAATCCGCCCCATCAGCTCGTCCGACTCTCGAACCTTACAGGGAACACCACCATGATGAACGCCATGCAGATGCCAATGCCGATGAACGCCAACATGCCGATGATGCCAATGATGGGCATGCCGATGATGATGGCGACCATGACCTGCGAAATGATGGACGACGGCATGATGTGCAAAATGATGCCAGCCGCCGGCATGGACATGGCCATGTTCAAGAACAGCGCCGACATGATGCAGATGATGATGAACTGCGGCATGCCGATGATGATGCACTGCGGCAACATGAGCATGATGTGCATGTCCCAGGCGAGCATGGCCATGCCGATGGCGAGCATGATGATGCCAATGCCGATGATGGGCATGCCGATGCCGATGATGAAGTGCGTGATGGAATGCACGGTGATGGCGGACTGCATGATGTGCAAAGTCATGCCGATGGCGGGCATGAACATGGACATGATGAAGAACTGCTGTGCCTTGATGATGAAGATGATGGACGACTGCGGCATGCCGATGATGATGAGCTGCAACGGCATGCCGATGATGTGCTGCACCTGCTGATTACAGCCGGGCAACGTCCTTGAGACTGGCCCCGTGGCGAGGGAGCTTGCTCCCGCTGGGCTGCGCAGCCGCCCCCATTTTGTGAGCGTTGCGCACTCAAACGGGAGCAAGCTCCCTCGCCACAGGCGGGGTCAGTCCAGGCGTTCCGGGTAGGTGACCACCAGGTACGCCACCGCTTCGCTGTCGGCCGGGTTGCGGTAGCGGTGTGGTTGGTCGGCATAAAACAGAATCGAGTCGCCAGTGGAGAGCAGGTAGCGCTCGTCGTTGACGCTGATCTCCAGCACACCCTGGGACACCACCAGGTTCTCCTGAACACCGGGCCCATGCCCTTCGGACTGGTCCTCACCCAAGGGGCCCAGGCGCAGCTCGTAGAATTCCGACTGGCGTGCCACATCGAACGGGAACAGGGCACGGCTGACAAAGGCGCCACTGGCGCTGACCAGGCGTTTGCTCTGGCTGACCGACAGCACCGCCACCCCTTCGAAAGCCCGATGTTCCAGGAACGCGGCAACCGACACCTTCAGGCCCTTGGCAATTTTGCACAGTACCTTGATCGAGGGGACGCTGCGTCCGGACTCGATCTGCGCCAGCATGGCCCGGCTTACCCCGCACTGGCGGGCGAGGGCGTCGAGGGACAGGTGACGCTTGCCGCGCAGGCGTTGCAGGTTCTGCGCGACCCGTTCGCAAATCGGATCTTCATCCAAGGCTTCCAGGTTGTTCAGATCCACTTCGGGTTCGTCGGCACTCGCCAAAAAGCGCGAGGGTTCCTGGATGCTCACGCCTGGTACGTCCTGGTCGGCTGGAACGCCTGGACCCACTGGAACGCCTGGTAACCGGCATTACGCGCGTACATTTCCCACATGGCCCGGGCCAGTTGCTGAGCCTGCTTGCGTTTGCGGAACTGGACGAAGTCGATAACGTTGTCAGTCGGTTTCATAAGGCACTTCACTGTCGTGACCAATGGGACGGGATGAGCTGAGAGTACGTGGTTATGTTTATAACCATAAATACTTATTGTTTATTTGTTAATGCTTTTAAGTGCTTAGTGAAGCGCCTTGATCAAATCACATGGGCACGCTGCAGTTCGGTCAGGGCCAGCGCCTTGAGTCGGGCCAGCAACGGGTTGCGCCGGTCTCGCGGATGGTCCAGTTGCACCGTCAACGCTTGGCGAATGCGGCTGGGGCGGTTGTCCATCACCAACACCCGGTCGCTCAGGTACAGCGCCTCGTCGACATCGTGAGTGACCAGCAACAAGGCGATCCCATGCCGCTCGGCCAGTTGCAGCAACAGGTCCTGCAATTTCATGCGGGTGAAGGCATCGACGGCGCTGAAGGGCTCGTCCAGCAACAGCACCTGCGGTCGCGCGTACAGGCCGCGGGCAATCGCCACCCGCTGCGCCATACCGCCGGACAACGCCTTGGGCAACGCGTCGGCAAAACCCGTGAGGCCGACTTCCTCGATCAACTGCGCGACCCAGGCCTTGTCGTAATCGTCGTCATCACTGAACCCGATGTTCTGTTGCACCGTCAGCCAGGGCATCAATCGCGGTTCCTGGAACACAAAGGCCAGGTGTTCGGTGTGGCTGAGCAGTTGCCCTTCGAAGTCTTTCTCCAGACCGGCGACGATGCGCAGCAAGGTGCTCTTGCCACAGCCGCTGGGGCCCAGCAGGCACACGGCTTCCCGGGGTTGCAGTTGCAGGTGGATATGATTGAGCACGGTAGTGTCGGCGAAAATCTTGCGCTCGACGTGGATGTCCAGCAGGGCTTGGGTCATGGCTCACTCCTCGGTGCCGTTAAAGGTGTCGCGCCAGGCCAGGAAATGTTTTTCCAGGGCGGCGAGGATGCCGTCGCTGAGCTTGCCCAGCAGGGCGAGCACGATGATCGCCGCCAGCACGATGTCCGGACGCGAGGTTTCGCGGCCATCGCTGAGCAGATAGCCCAGGCCTTTGGTCGCGGCGATCAGCTCGGCGGCCACCAGGAACATCCAGGCCAGGCTCATGCCGCCGCGCAACCCGGTGAACAGGCCGGGCAGGGCGGCGGGCAGGAGAATCCGCCGTACCAGACGGCGGCGGCTGAAGCCGTACATTTGGCCGACCTCCACCAGCTTGCGGTCGATGTTGCGAATCGCTGCCACGCCATTGAGGTACACGGGAAAGAACGCGCCGATGGCGATCAGCACCACCTTCGAGGTTTCGTCGATGCCCAGCCACAGCAGGAGCAATGGCACCCAGGCCAGGCTGGGGATCGAGCGCAGGCCGGCGAAGGTCGGCTCCAGATAGGCTTCGGCCTCCCGGCTCAAGCCAACCCAGGCGGCAAAGACCAACGCCAGGCTGGCGCCGATGGCAAAGCCCAGCAGCACTCGCAACAGGCTGGCGCTGATATGTTTCCAGAGCGCCCCCTCAGCCAGGTCGCCGAGGGTCAGGGCGATCTCGCTGGGGGCCGGCATCTGGTAGGCGGGCAGCCAACCGATGCGCACGATGATCTCCAGGAACACGACGATCAGCACCGGTAGGGCCAGCCCCTTGAGGCGCAGTCGCCAGCGGTCGGGATTGAACAGGGCCGCTTTACCCGATGCGGACAGGGCCAAATGGGGGCTGGAGAGGTCTTCGCTGTTACTGCTCATGGCGTTCCTCCGGCAACGCCGAATCCGCGCCAGGCGCGGATCGGTTGTCGCCTGGGCAAGGGTTATTGACGGGCCACGGCCTGCTGGCGGCCGGTGTCGAGCAATTGATCGATCACCTGGTCCACATTCACCCCGCGACGAACCAATTCTTCCGAGACCAGGATCGGCGCGGCAGCCTTGGAAGCCAGCACATCCTTGGCACTCAATTGCGGGCTGCCCAGGTCGGTGCGGGACAGTTGCAGCCGGGCGACTTCCAGCGGCAGTCCGGATTTGTCGGCCAGCAACTTGGCCAGCTCTAGCGGATGCTCCACCGCCCAGGCCCGAGCCTGTTCGTAGGCCGCAAGCACGGTGTCGATGGTCTGCGGATGCTCCTGGGCATATTTCTCCGTGACGCTGACCACGCCGTAGCTGTTGAAGGCGGGGTTGCGATACAGCAGGCGCGACCCGGCTTGTACTTCGCTGGCGGCCATGTGCGGGTCGAGACCGGCCCAGGCGTCGACATCGCCTTTTTCCAGGGCGGTACGACCGTCCGGGTGCTGCAGGTGCACCAGCTCCACATCGTCTTTCTTCAGCCCGGCCTGTTGCAGGCTGCGCAGGGTGAACAGGTAGGGATCGGTGCCTTTGGTGGCGGCGATTTTCTTGCCCTTGAGGTCGGCGACCGTCTGGTACGGCGAATCCTTGCGCACCACCAGGGCGGTCCATTCGGCGCGACTGTAGACATACACCGACTTGATCGGGCTGCCATTGGCCCGGCTCAGCACCGCGGCGAGGCTGGCGGACGAAGCGAAGTCGACGCCGCCGCTGTTGAGGTATTCCAGGGAGCGGTTACTGCCTTGGCTCAGGACCCAACTGACCTTGGTCTGGGGCAAGGCCTTTTCCAGGTAACCGAAGTGCTTGAGCACCAGGCTGACCGGCGAGTAATACGCATAATCCAGGTGCACTTCGGCCGGGGGGCTTTCTGCGGTCTGGGCCAGGGATGGCAGGCTCAACGCCAGGGCACAGGCACCGATCAGGGATCTGGCCAGGGCCAGTGAAAAACGGAAGTCGGGTTTCATGGAGCAGCTCCAGCAAGGCGGCGAGAAGGCAATGTTCTTATTTCCGAAAGATCGGAGCGCGGAAGAAAATCGCGCTTGAAAGGAATATTGCAGGCTCTGTGCCATAGCCGGCGAAAGGGCGATTTCCGGGTACCGCCCTGGGGTGAAGGCTTCAAGGAAATGTTGCCGGGGCAACAGTCTGTTGCGGCACTGTTGGGTCATGGACAGTGGCTGCTTATGACTATGAGCTTATGCGCTAAAAGAATTTCTAACGAGAATTACAAGAGCGTTATGTTCTATGAAATTCACTCAGGAATGCCTTCATGAAGTTCGCCCGATCCCTGCGCCGTCTGCTCCTCAGCACATTGTTCGTCGCTCCTTGGCTCCAGGCCAGTGAGCCGTTGGTCCTGCATGTCGGCGATCAGAACTATTACAACGTGCGGGCTTCGGTGGAGGCCTCGGGAGTGCTTGAGGGCGCCCCCTACCGCGTCGACTGGAAACACTTCCAAGCCGCCGCGCCCCTGGCCGAGGCGCTGAATACTGGCGACCTGGACCTGGGCTTTCTCGGCGATTCGGGTTTTCTGTTCCTGGCTGCCAAACAGGCCCCGGTGAAACTGATCGGTGTTTCGCGGCAGAACCCGGACACCATTGCGCTGTTGGTGCCCAAGGACTCACCGGTCAAGACCATCGCCGACCTCAAGGGCAAGAAGGTCGCCTATTGGCCGGGCGCGTGGAGCCAGCAACTGACCCTGCGGGCCCTGGAGCAGGCCGGCTTGCCGGAAAACCATGTGGAATTCATCAAGCTGATGCCGATCGACGCGGCGGCGGCCTTGCCCCAGGGCAGCATCGATGCCTTTCCAGTGTGGGAGCCCTACATCTCGCAACAGATCCTGTTCTCCGGCGCCCGGCCGATCCTGACGGCGAAAAACCTCATGCCCGGTCTCAGCGCCATTGCCGCTTCGACGCCGGCCATCGACAGCAAGCGCGAAGCCATCGCCGACTTCCTCGGCCGCGTGAAACAAGCCCGTACCTGGGTCGACAACCACACCGACTCATACGCGGACTTGTGGGCGAAAAAGGCCAACCTCGACCAGAACGTCTCACGCCATTGGTTGCGCCAGGCCCACATGAGCGTCGGCCCGGTGGATCGACAGGCCGCCGCCGACCTGCAAAGCACTGCGGACTTCCTGTTCAAGGTCAAGGCGCTGCCAGCCCCGCTGGCCACTGCCGGGATTATCGACACATCCTTCAGCCACGCCTTGAGCGAATAAGTCCCACCGTTTTTTGAGTCGCTCGCCAACATCCCATGCAGCTTCAATCCCCTGTGGGGGCGAGCTTGCTCGCGATAGCGGCGGGTCAGCTTGCAGAGATATTGACTGTGCCGCCGTCATCGCGAGCAAGCTCGCTCCCACAGTTTTTTGAGTTGTTCATAAACATCGCATGCACCTTCAATCCCTGTGGGAGCGAGCTCGCTCGCGATAGCGGTGGGTCAGTTTGCGGGGATGTTGACTGGTGTCGCCGTCAGCGCGAGCAAGCTTGCTCCCACCGTTTTCAAAGGCGGATGTCTTCAGGCCCACGGATCGGCGCTTCAATCCTCGTACCTGTCAGTCGCTCTTCATTGGAAAAACCGTCGTAGTCAGCCAAGTCGCCAAAGCGGATACCGGTCAGCGCTTCAATTCGATCGACGCTGCGTCGGTAGGTCTTGAGCGCTCCGAACACAAGTTCCAATTTTTCCAGTTCCTGGCGCTGGTCAATCATGTAGGCACTGGCCGAAGGTTTGCCGTCGTCACCGAGAAAGGCCACGACTTTCCAGAACGCAGTGGGGATCTGTACGCCTCTGTACGTTTGATCATCGCCGCGGAACAACGGCCCGGTAAATATCGTCGCCCTGGCTTTCCACCGGCGCGTGTTATCGAGGATGTAATCCTCAAGCTCGAGCCAGGTTTTTTGATTGAAGGCTGCCATCTGCGGCGAGCAATTGGTGAAGTGGAAGGTGTCGTTGTTGGCGGTCTGTGCATCGGAGCCCCAATTGGGGTCCTGTCGTCGGACCAGATGACCGCGATCCAGCAAATTGCCGGCGTACAGCGCTTCTCCAATCTGGGCATCGCTGGGGATTCGACCGTCGTATGCCCAGGCATCACGACCCCGGTCGATCTCGACACTGCGGGCGCCATCGATGTTGACGCCCGCCACCAGGGCCAGGCGTCGCCGTCGCGAAAGAACGATGGAGAAGTGCTGATAATCCAGGCGATTGTCGACGGTGCCGGTCGGGTAGACGTCATCGACCAACGTCGCTTCTACGCTTGGCCAAGGCACTATGAAGTCGCCGAGAAAGCCGCTGTCGTATCCCCGCCGGTCCCGCAACTGCACCGCCGGTGTGACGGCCGGCTCTGGCTGTTTGCCCAGTGTGCCGGACACGCGCCTGGCGGGTTCCTGCAGGGGCTGCAGATCGGCAAGCCGTGGTCGATGGGCGAAGTCCACCGGAAGTCCTTGTGGTGGCATGATCCTACCTCACTGAATGGGAACGAAAGTAATCAGCAAACGTAGCGAGCATGCTCCGGCACCATGAATTTTTTATGATGCTGCCTTGCGGACAAAACTGCGAAGGTGATCGCTCGCCTGTGACTAGGCCGCCTCCGCCGCCATGGCTGCCCGGACGCTGGGGCGCGTGGCGACTCGGGTCATGAACGACGCCAGCACCGGCCAATCCCCGATCTCGATATCGAACAACGGCAGCCAGTTCAAAACGGTGAACAGATAACCGTCGGCCAGGCCGAAGCTGCCCATCAGGTAGTCCTGTCGTGCAAGGGCCTGGCTGAGGTAGTCCAGGCGCTTGAACAGTCTTGCCTTGAAGATCGCCTTGGTGGGCTCTGCGATGTCGGCGTTGAACAGCGGGGCACAGCCGCTGTGGAGTTCGGCGCTGATGAAGTTCAACCACTCCTGCAGGCGAACCCGCTCCCAGGTGCCATTGGCCGGGGCCAGCGCGTTGCCGGGGACCAGGTCGGCCAGGTACTGGACAATGGCGGGCCCTTCGGTCAGCACGCTGCCGTTTTCCAACACCAAGGCGGCCACGTAGCCCTTGGGGTTGATGCTCAGGAAGTCGAGCCCGTCGGCGGTTCGCTTGGTCTTGTTGTCGACCCGGATCAATTCGAAGGGCAGACCCAATTCCCGCAGCACGATGTGCGGGGACAATGAGCAGGTCATGGGGGCAAAGTACAGTTTCATGGTTTCCTCACAGGGGCGGGCGGGCCGTCAGAATCGGTGAGGGGCGGGACATTTTCAAAGGACATCTTCAGTGCTAGCGTATGACAAAATCTCATGAGTGCAGCAAACCTCCATGGCCACCCGAATCCCTTCTCTCAATGGCCTTAAAGCATTCGAGTCAGCTGCCAGGCACATGAGCTTTACCAACGCCGCAGCAGAGCTGAACGTCACTCAGACAGCCATAAGCCATCAGATCCGCCGGCTCGAAGAGGAACTGGGTGTGCGCTTGTTCCTGCGGCTCAAGGACGGCCTGGCCCTGACCGCTGAAGGTCAGGCTTATTTCCCAGGCGTTCGGGCCGCCTTCCATGAACTGCGCTATTGCACCGAGACGTTGCTGGAAAGCCGCAGCAACAGTGTCTTGACGATCAGCACCCTGGTTTCGTTTGCCTCCAAATGGTTGCTGCCGCGGCTGGCCTCCTTCCAGCAGGCGTTCCCCAATATCGATGTGCGCGTCACTGCATCCACCGAACGGGTGGATTTTCGCAAGGGCGGCGTCGATGCGGCCATCCGTTACGGTGTCGGCGAATGGAAGGGCGTGCGGGCCGACTGGCTGATGGCCGACGAAATCTTCCCGGTCTGCAGTCCCAGGCTGTTGCAAGGTCCCACCCCCTTGCAGGACCCCGGCGATCTGGCCCGGCACACCTTGTTGCAGGTCAGCGGGGTGACCCGTGACGACTGGCGTTCGTGGTTGAGTGCCGCTGGCCAACCGAAAAGCCTGGCCGAAGGCAGCCGGCTCACCTTCGACCTGGCCATGATGGCTGTGCAGGCGGCGGTCGACGGCCTGGGTGTGTGCATCGGCCGCTCAACGTATGTCGAGGACGACCTCAAGGCGGGCCGCCTGGTTGCACCCTTCGATCTGCGACTGAAGTCTGACCTGGGTTTTTACTTCGTCACCCCACATGAACTGGCCGATGCCCCGAAGGTGCAGGCCTTTAGAACCTGGCTGATGGACTCGATAGGTTTTGGCGCCGAAACATAATTACGCCATACCGTTCAGCCCCCAGCGAGCCGGTCGATATATATACAAAGGTCCGGTTACTTCGAGGGTACGTCATGTTTAATAAAAAACTAAAAGATGAACTGACGGCTAGGACGGCCGAATTGGCAACGTACAAAGGATTGGTCGGCGCCCTGGAGCGGTCGATGGCGGTTATCGAGTTTAGCCCCGATGGCAAGGTCCTTCGGGCGAACGAGAATTTCCTGAGCACGATGGGGTACCGTGCGGATCAATTGGCCAGCCTGTCCCATCGGGATTTCTGCCCTCCTGCATTGGCGGGCAGCGCCGAGTACCGTGAATTCTGGAACAAGTTGCGCACCGGTCAATTCGTATCCGGCACGTTTCACCGCCGCAGCGCGTCAGGCCAGAACGTGTGGCTGGAAGCCAGCTACAACCCGGTGGTGGACGAACAAGGCCGTGTCGTGAAGGTGGTCAAGTACGCACTCGATGTCACCGCCAAGGTGACCGCCGAGGCCGAAACACGCGGCCGGCTGGCGGCCCTCGACCGAGCCATGGCGGTCATCGAGTTCGACCTGGGCGGCAACATCCTGACCGCCAACGACAACTTCCTGAATGTCATGCACTACTCACTGGCTGAACTCAAGGGCAAGCACCACCGGATGTTTTGCGAACCGAGCCTGGTGAGTAGTTCGGAGTACAGTGATTTCTGGCGTCGTCTGAACGCCGGTGAGTTTTTCAGCGGACAATTCAAGCGTCTCGGCAAAAACGGCAAAGTTGTCTGGCTGGAAGCCAGCTACAACCCGGTCTACGACGCCGAAGGCAAGTTGTGCAAGATTGTGAAGTTCGCCAGTGACATCACCGAACGGGTAGAGAAATTCGAAGAGGACTCACGCGGCGCCTCCCGTGCGTACCACATTTCCGCCGAGACCGAACGCGTGGCCGAGCAGGGCGCCCTGGTGATCCACCAGACCGCCAAGGAGATGCGCGAGATCGCCGACAACATCGGCGCCTCCGCGCGCCTGGTTGGGCAACTGGGCGCACGTTCGGAAGAGATCACGGCCATCGTCAATACCATTCGCGGCATTGCCGACCAGACCAACCTGCTGGCCCTCAACGCGGCCATCGAGGCTGCGCGGGCCGGCGATCAGGGGCGGGGGTTCGCGGTGGTGGCCGACGAGGTCCGGCAACTGGCCGGGCGCACCAGTCGTTCCACCTCGGAGATTGCCGAAATGATCGGCATGATCCTCTCCGAAACCCGCGATGCCGTCGCGAGCATGAACGTGACCCACGAGGGCGCCTTGCGCGGTGTCACCCTGGCAGACCAGGCCGGATCGGTCATCGTGCAGATCCGGAACGGGACCACCGATGCCCTCGATGCGGTGAGCATGTTCGCCTCCAAGCTCGACGAGTCCGAGGTGATTCCCAAAACGGCTATCGGCTGGGTGGGGTGAGGTGAGCTGAGCCCTCGCCCTGGCGATCCATGGACTTGAGCAGTTCAAGCAAGACTGTTCGCAGCTCCGGCGGTCGCACGGGCTTGGCCAGCACCGAGATATTCAGGCTTTGCAATGACTGGCGTATGCGCTCGATCTCGTGTCCGGTGATGACCAGCGCCGGGACTTGCCAGCCGCGCTGCTCGCGTATCGCGGCAATGCATTCGGCGCCCGAGACTTTCGTGCCCAGGTCGAAATCGGCGATGACGATGTCGCAATCGCTGGTCAGCCCCTCGCCGTCGCTGTGGGCCTCAACCTCGCAACCCCATTTTTCCAAAAGCGCCGACGTCGCCATCAGGACGTTGGCGTCGTCTTCCACCAGGCACACCCGTAATCCGTCCAAGCGATTCTGGACGGGCGACACCTTGGGCTCGATGGCCCTTGGCGCCGCCGGTTCGAGGCCGCTGATCGCCACCTTGGTGCCTTGTCCGACCGTGGAGCGAATGTGTATATCGACACCGAGTATCTGGCTGATGCGCTTGACGATGGACAGGCCCAGGCCAAGGCCCTCGACATCCTTGTCGCGCACATGGCGCACGCGGTAGAACTCCTTGAACACTTCGGGCAAATGTTCGGCGGCAATGCCGCGCCCCTTGTCGTAGATCACCACGGCCAGGCGCTTGCCCTGGCGCCGCACGCCGATCAGTACCGGTTGGCCGGGCGCGTATTTGAGGGCGTTGGACAGCAGGTTCTGGACCATCGTGGTCAGCATGCCTGGATTGACGCTGACCCAGTAAGGGCTGGCGCGCAGGCGCAGTTCGACCCCAGCCCAGCGAGCCGCCTCGGTGTTCTGCTTGACCACGTCCTGTAGTAGCGCGCCCAAGTGGACGGTATCGGCCTTCGGCATCAGTTGGCCATGGTCCAGGGTGTAGATATCGAGGATCGAACGGAACAGCTGCGACACGGTGTGCAGTGAACGGTCGATGTTGTCCACCAGCCGCAATTCCTCCAGGCCCAGCCTGGCGTCACGCAGGCAGGCGGTGAACAGGCCGATGGAGTGGATCGGTTGGCGCAGGTCATGGCTGGCCTGGGCCAGGAAGCGGGATTTTTCCTGGTTCGCGGCAATCGCTTCTTCCGAAGCAATGCGGGTGCGCTTGAGCAAAATGTGCGCATAGGCCGGCACCACGATGGTGGTGACGATCAGCATCAGGAACATATAGGGTTGGGTATGCCAGAACGGGTTGAGCCAGAAAATCAGCACCAGGGTCGACAGTGCGATAACGGTTGCCAGCGCCAGGTAGCGCGAGCCGAAGCGCATGCCGTTGCCCAGGGTGACCCAGAGCAGTGCGGCGTAGATCGGCAGTGCGCCTTCGCCACCGACGATCATGGAGAAAGCGACGCCGGTGTAGTCATGCAACATGGCGAAGAGACGCCGCCAGAAGAAATGCCCCGGCCAGCGTTTGATTGCCATGCGCAGGAACACCGAGGCGAAGATGAACGTGCTGATATAGACAATGATTGGCACATAACGCGCGGCGTCTTGGGAGAGGCTGGCCAGCACGACGATATACAACAGCGCACAGGCGCTGACGGTCAGGCGCAACGTGGCCTGGTCGAGTTCACTGTTCTTTTCCACGGGCGTTCGAACCTCATGTGTCTCTGGTGCCTTGAGCAAGCGTAGCGCCTAGCCCATCTGTGCTATTCAGAATTGTTGCCCGAGTCAGGATACTTCAGGAGGCATGACCACTCAGGACGTTGGGAGAGTACATGAACGGAGTCGTTCGTTTTTTCAGTGCGATCAGCGCCACGATACTGTGTGTTTCAGCGGCCCATGCAGGTAGCCAGGCGTGCACGATGGAAGGTGCAATGAACGTCATGGGGCAACACATCGAGGCGAAAGACTGCGTGCAAGCGAGCGATAAGCAACCGACGGCCAAGTTCCGTTCCAGCTGTGAATCCTTCGCCAACATGCCGGTCGCGCTTGGTGGCGAAGCGGGCAAGATCACCTACTCGCAAACCTGCCCGGAGAATCCCCAGGGCACCTGTGTGAATGTGAACGGGCAGGGCGTGGACTTCTATTACTACAGGCGTACCGCTGAGCTGTTGGACAGCACCCGCAAGGGGTGTGCCTTGAGTGGAGGAACCTGGAAGGAGTAGTTCGAGCATCACGGTCGTCGTTGCTTGAGGTTGGGGACAGGCTCGACGCCGTCCCCAACGATCAATAGGATCTTTTGTTGACGCAGGTGTGGGCGAACCGGTTGAAGCCGTCGTTCGCATCGAAGTTGGTGACGACGTTGTTTTTGTCAAAGGTCAGTGTAATGACACACGTCCCCGGCCTGATCGACGTGTCCCATTGGTTGGTCGTGACCATTACACCGTTTTGCATCTGGGTTTCGCTGCCCAGATAGATGTTTCTCCGATAAGAGCCGTCCATGAACCACTGGAGCGTTTTCGCTCCAGTCGCGTCGGAGACCGACTGCCGATCAGGCTCACCATAAATGTCCACGGCCTCGGCCAGTGTCTTGCCACGCCACATTTGCCGGGCAATGATCTCCTCCAGGCCACCGGTGGTGCCGCATCCGGTCAGCAGGGTGCTGGCAAATGCCAATACCCACAGCCAACGCCCATTGTATCTGCGCATCAAGACCGCCTCTCTTCAAGCCACCGATCAATGACGCCAGTGTCTTAGTAGACCCGGTAGTACTTGACCACGTCATCGACGAAATAGATGATCAATCTCGAACCCTGGGTTTGGCTCTGGGGTTTCTTGGTGCCGGTCGCGCTGCTGACATCATTGGCCACATCTTGCGCTTTCGAGAGTTGCGCCGACGTGTCGTACATTTTCAGGCTGGTCTCGGTGGAAACGTACTTATGGGCCAGCTTCATGTACTTATCCAGGCCCTCATCTTCCTTTTCGTAGGTCCAGTTCGATTCGTTGCTGGTACTTGTCGAATCAAGTTCTTCGCTGGTCGGTGCGCCGAACATCTGAGTGATCTGGCTTTTTGTCGTCTTGCCCGGAATGACCGTTTGCTTGAGGTAAGAGACGTCGTATTTTTTGGCGCCCTGATTCAAGGAGCCCATCAAGTTGCCCAAGTCACCGGTGTTTGCACAACCGTTGAGTACGCCCGCCAGCACGCACAGCGCCAATCCATTTCTAAGTGTTTTTCCATATTCGAAGGACATGATGACTTACCTTGAGTTAATGTCAGGACCATTCCATTTCAACCGCGCAGACGGTGAAGTTGACCCAGCATTGCGCCGCCTGTGGACTTATTTAATCCATAGGCTTCGCACACCATGACATTTCGATAGGCACAGTGAGACTGCACGGCGAATGGCGTGTTGGCTTTGTTTATGATTGGCTGTATGGACAGCCTTTGTATGGAGCGCCCACAGCTTAGGGGGAGAGTACTGGGCGAAGCTATAGTACAAGTGTGCTATGGCTTGGGAGGCGAGCAGGGAGGGTGACGCTCAATGAATATTTGCGGCCGTCATACATTTAATTGTCTTGTTTTTCCGACCATCCTCCATGGCTTGGGAAGTTGGAAAATTGCGCCGCGGCCGCCGCGCGCGTGGGGACACCCAGGGCTTTGAGCAGGCTCGATACATGGATACGCACCGTGAAGGGGGAAATGCCCAGGTCCCGGGCTATTTCCTTGTTGGTCTTGCCGGCCGCGATCAACCCAAGCACTTGCCGTTGGCGCACGGTCAGCTGGGAAAGCGCGTCGTCCTGTACCGAGCTTTCGGCTTGATACTTCACCACCACTTCGCCTTCGCGTATTGCCATGATGGCGTCGGCAATACCGGAGGGGTCGATATTCTTGCCGATGAAACCGTCGGCCCCCAGCGCCATCACCTGGGAAATAACATCGATGTCATCCATCATTGAAACCACAATAATGGAGGTCCGTTTGAATTCACTGCGCAACTGGCCTATGACTTGCAGCGATTTGATCCCGGGAAAGCGCAAGTCGAGTATCAGGGAGTCCACTTCCACCCCGGAACGCGCCAGTGCCAATACTTCATCCAGATTGCCAGCTTGTTCGATGGTGGCTGTCGGCAGAAGCCGTTCGATGGTTCTCAACATCCCTTCACGAAACAAAGGATGGTCATCTGCGACAATGACTCTGCACGTCATGCTTCAGATCCTTCTGACTTCAAGTTCGCGCATCGTAACCTAAACTGCCCCTCGGGTTTCGGTTTGAAACAAACTTTCATGTTGGAATAGTCCTTTGAATATGACGGAAAAGAATAGCGAGCTTGATCAGGCTACATTGAGATTGACGGTCGGGGCATGTACTGCGCTCTACATCATTGTGGTGGCCTTTCTGGCCAGCGACTTCGAAACCTATGTACCGATCCTGTGGTACATGGCCTTTTTCTTCGGCACCGCGCTCCCGCTGCGCATGGCGGTCAAGCGCTGGCCCGGGCACTTCTTCCTGCGTCGTCTTTTTGCCATGACCTTGGATTATGCAAGCCTCGCCTTCGCCTTGATCGTGGGTGGAGAGGGCATGCTGCCGGTGTACGCGGCAGTGCTCTGGGTCACGTTGGGCAATGGCATGCGCTTCGGCTCGCGCTACCTGGCGCTGGCAACCGTTCTCGCGCTGTCGACCCTGGGGGTGATTTTCATGCTCACGCCGTTCTGGCGTGGCCAGCCCTATCTGTTCCTGACGTTGATCGTCACTACCATCGTGGTGCCTGCCTATGCGCATATCCTGCTGACCCGTACCCGCATCGCTTCGGAAGAGGCGATTGCCGCGAACCAGGAGAAATCCCGCTTCCTGGCCCAGGCCAGCCATGACTTGCGCCAGCCGATCCACTCGATCGGCTTGTTCACCGCCTGCCTGCGCGATGCCCGGCTGGGACAGGAAGAGCTGCGACTGGTGGACAACATCGACCGTTCGCTGCACATCGTGTCGCAGCTGTTCCGTTCGATCCTGGACATCTACACCCTCGATAACGGGCAGCTTGAACCGCAGGCCGAATCCGTGCACCTGGGCGCGTTGCTCCAGGACGTGGTCAAGCAGAACACCGAAGCCGCCCGCTGGGCCGGTGTCGAGTTACGCCTGCGGCCTTGCCGGCACTGGGTCAGTGTCAATGCCGGTTTGTTGGCGACCATGGTGCAGAACCTGGTCTCCAATACGCTCAAATACGCCCCCGGCCAACCGGTATTGATCGGTGTGCGTCCGAAAGGCAGTGGCCTGGCCATCTTTATCTACGACAAGGGCCGGGGCATTGCCGCCGAACATCTGCCTGAGGTGTTCAAGGAGTTTTATCGGGTACGCCACGTCCGTGACAAGGATGTCGAGGGACTGGGCCTGGGGTTGTCCATCGTCAAGCGGATCAGCCACCTGATCAATCTGGACATTCAGCTGCACTCCCGGCTCGGCCAGGGCACGCGCGCCATGATCCAAGGGCTGGAAAGGGTCGCGCCAAGGGCTGTAGTGGACAGACCGGTACCCACGCAAAGCCGTTTGCAGGGTTTGCGGGTGTGCCTGGTGGAGGATGATGCCAACGTGCTGATGGCGACGTCTGCGCTGTTGGAGAAGTGGGGATGCGAAGTGGAAACCCACAACGACGGGGTAGGTGTGACCAGTGACTGCGACATCATCATTGCCGACTTTGACCTGGGTACGAAAGTATCGGGCGCCGAATGCATCGCCGCGATTCGCGAACAGCGGGGCTGGGAAGTCCCCGCCATGATCATGACCGGCCATGAAATCGAAAGAATTCGCCACGCGCTGCACCACATGAACATTTCGATCCTGGCCAAGCCCGTGCGGCCTCCGGAGTTGCGGGCGACCTTGCTCGAATTGACCAAGCATTTCGCCAGTGTCAGGCCATGAGCCCACCATTCCAGTTTATGAAACGGTGGATTGCAGTTTGTGCGTATTCCTGCGCAACCGCTTTGGGCAGAAGATGATCCCAGCCACTTGCACACCCGTGCAGAAGGTGGCGGAGAATCCCTAACCGTAGCGCACTGGCGCAGGCGTTCATGCTGCGAGCGCGAGGAGTAGCTGATGGACGAAGCCTTGCAAGTCAAAAACTCGCCCTGGCACGAAGGAGAGCTGACCTTGCAGCGCTCCGTCGGCGCGGTCGACATGATGGCCAGTGTCGGCCAACGGCAACTGGCGCGTACGTGGATGCCGGACCAGCACCGGGAGTTCTACGCCCAGTTGCCTTTCGTGGTGCTGGGGGCGGTGGACCGGCAAGGCGACGTGTGGGCGACCCTGCGCACGGGGCAGCCGGGTTTCATGAATTCTCCCGATCCGCAGACCCTGCACATCAACCTCGAGCCCGAGCCGAACGACCCTGCCCAGGAGGGCATGGGCGAGGGGGATGCCATCGGCATGCTGGGGATCGAATTGCACACCCGTCGGCGTAATCGCATGAATGGCGTCGTGCGCCGTCAGCTTGCCCCAGGGCTGGAGATTGCAGTGAGCCAGGCCTATGGCAACTGCCCTCGCTACATCAACCTGCGCCAGTATCAATTTGTCGACGCACAGGCGGTCGCGCCGCGGCAGTTGACCGTGTCGGACCCGCTGGTGCGGCGCCTGGTGACGGCGGCCGATTCGTTTTACATCGCCACCTACGTGGTGCGCGATGGCGAGCGGCAGGTCGATGCTTCTCACCGTGGCGGCAAGCCGGGGTTCGTGCGCATGGATGAAGACGGGTCGCTGACCATTCCGGATTTTTCCGGCAATCTGTTCTTCAACACCCTGGGCAACATCCTGCTCAACCCACGGGCCGGGCTGGTGTTCGTCGATTTCCAGACCGGCGATCTGCTGCAAATGAGTGGCTCGGCGCAAGTCTTGCTGGACGATCCCCAGATCAATGCCTTCCAAGGCGCCGAGCGGCTGCTGCGCTTCACACCGCAACGCATCGTCTATCGTCCGGCCGCCATCGCGCTGCGCTGGAAGGATCAGGAGGAAGGCGATTCGCCCAATTCATTGATGACCGGCAGTTGGGAGCAAGCCGCCGAGCGTTTGCAGGCTGAGGCGCTGCGTAGCCGCTGGCGTGCGTTGCGGGTTGCGCGAGTCGTGGATGAGAGCCACAACATTCGTTCGTTCTATCTGCAGGCGAGCGATGGCTTGGGTTTGCCCCGGTTTGAAGCCGGGCAACATTTGCCGGTGCGGATCCAGCTGGAGGGGCAGAAAGCGCCGTCGATCCGGACCTATAGCGTTTCCAGCGCGCCGTCGGATGACTTCCTGCGCATCAGCGTCAAGCGCGATGGATCGGTGTCGTCCCACCTGCATGAGCAGGTGCGGGCGCTGCACGAGATCGAAGCGCGGGCGCCCCAGGGCCATTTCACCGTCCAGGCCACCGAGCAGCGTCCGTTGGTATTGCTGGCAGCGGGGGTGGGCATCACGCCGCTGTTGTCGATGTTGCGCGAGGTGGTTTACCAGGGGCAACGCATCAGCCGCATGCGCCCGGTCTGGCTGGTGCAAAGCGCCCGCTCGGTGGCCGACCTGGCGTTCCGTGAAGAGATCGACGAACTGGCCGCCCGTGCCGGCGACAAGCTCCAGATTGTGCGCATGGTCAGCCAACCGCCCACCGAAGCAACGGTGGGTGAAGGTTATGACCTGGCGGGCCGGATCGATGTGGAACTGCTGAAGAAACTGCTGCCGCTCAACGACTACGACTTCTATCTGTGCGGGCCGGGCAGCTTTACCCAGGCGCTGTACGACGGGCTGCGCAAATTGCGCATCCCTGACGATCGCATCCATGCGGAAACCTTCGGTCCCTCCACCCTTGTGCGGGACATCGAAGTCAGCATGCCGGCGCCCCAGCAAGTGCCGGCCGCGACTGAAGCGGTGAAGGTCCTGTTCGCCAGTTCCGGCAAGGAGGCCCGTTGGGAACCCGGCGGCGGAACGCTGCTGGAACTGGCCGAGGCGCGCGGCCTGAACCCGGAATTCAGCTGCCGCGGCGGTTCCTGCGGCACCTGCAAAACCCGCTTGAGCCGCGGCCAGGTGCATTACCTGAGCCAGCCGGCCGAACCGGTTGGCGAGGGCGAAGTGCTGATCTGCTGCGCGGTGCCGGCCCAAGGCAGCGAGCCGTTGGTGCTTGAGGTCTAGGCTTGCGATCGTTTCACGGGGTGAAATGCTGGATTGTAAAAGCTGGTGATTCCACTGTCCGGAGCAGGAGCAGAGGATAGCGCCATCGACGCGATCATCGCTTCGAGCCCAAACAACATGGAGTACGTCATGCCTGAGAACGCGATCAAACTTTATCGCCACCCGTTGTCGGGTCACGCCCATCGTGTCGAGCTGATGCTCTCGCTGCTGGGCCTGCCGACCGAGCTGGTATTCGTGGACTTGATGAAAGGCGAGCACAAGACCCCGGAGTTCCTCGCCATCAACAGCTTCGGCCAGGTGCCGGTGATCGATGACAACGGTGTGGTGCTGGCCGACTCGAACGCGATCCTGGTCTACCTCGCGGCCAAGTACGGCAAGGGTCAGTGGTTGCCCAGTGATCCGCTCGCCCAGGCCCGGGTGCAGCGCTGGCTTTCGGTGGCCGCGGGCCAGATCAACCAGGGGCCGGCCAACGCCCGATTGATCACCGTCTTCGGCGCCGGCTATGACGCCGAAGACGCCATCAAGCGTTCCCACGCCCTGTTGAAGGTGATGGAGACGGAGCTGGGGCAAAGCCGGTTCCTGGCCGGTAAGCAACCGACCATCGCTGACGTGGCCGCGTACACCTATGTGTCCCACGCACCGGAAGGCAACGTCGCGCTGACCGACTACCCGAACGTGCGTGCCTGGCTGGGCAGCATCGAAGCCTTGCCGAATTTCGTCGGCATGCAGCGCACCGCCAAGGGCTTGCAGCAAGCCTGAGTCAAACCGCAGGCGCTTGCCGGGGCCATCTTCCGGCAGGCCTTGAGGCCGTAACCGCCACCTATGTTCAATCTCCCTCAAGCCAGGCTGGATCACCCATGGATCGCTTTCAGGAAATGCAGATTTTCATGATGGTGGCCGAGGAGGAAGGGTTCGCCGCTGCCGCCCGGCGCTTGCGCATTTCGCCACCGAGCGTGACGCGGGCCATTGCGGCGATGGAAGAACGGATCGGCACCCAGCTGCTGTCCCGTACCACCCGCACTGTGCACCTGACCGAAGCGGGGCAACGCTACCTGGAAGATTGCCGGCGGATCCTGAGTGAGCTCGAAGAGGCCGAGGAGGCCGCCGCCGGCAGCTACTCGATCCCGTGCGGGTATCTGACGGTCACCGCGCCGGTGCTGTTTGGCGAGTTGTACATCGCGCCCTTGCTGACGGATTACCTGGATCAGTTTCCCTCGGTGCACCTCAATGCCTTGTTGGTCGACCGTTTGGTGAATATCGCGGACGAGGGCATCGATGTGGCGATCCGCATCGGCCATTTGCAGGAAAACAATCAGCACGCCATCAAGGTCGGTGAGGTACGCCAAGTGATTTGCGGCGCCCCGGCCTATTTCCAGCGCCATGGACGGCCAACCCACCCTGGCGAGTTGAGCAAGGCCAATATCGTGATGTCTTCAGCCAGTCATTTGCTGAGCCACTGGCAGTTCATGGACGAAGCGAACTCGCTGAGCCTGCGGGTTGATCCACGCCTGGTGGTGACCGCGAATCAGGCTGCGATCAATATCGCCCGCCAAGGCTGGGGCGTTACCCGGGTATTGTCCTATCAAGTGGCCCGGCAGGTCGCCGAGGGTGAACTGGAAGTGGTGCTCAAGGCCTTCGAACCCCCGGCGTTGCCGATTCACGTGGTGTATCAGAAGAGCAATCGAGTGCCGGCCAAGGTGCGTACGTTCGTGGACTTCCTCGCGGATCGGCTGGGGGACGACGTCACGCTCAAGCCTGTCGTGAAAGGCACCGGCTGATGGCGCGCCACCATGAAATGCTGGTATTCCACGCGCTGTCGCAGTGCCCCAGCCTCGCCTCGGCCGCCCAACGCCTCAACGTCTCCGGACAGACCGTGATGCGTGCGGTCGCTCGACTGGAAGCGCGGCTGGGTGTGCGGTTACTGTCACGAAGCACGCGCGGGGTGGTGCTGACGGAAGCCGGGGTCGGCTTCATGGCCGATTGTTCACGCATCCTCAAGGCCGTTGACGAGGCTGAAGCATCGGCCAAGGGCTGGCATGTCCAGGCGCAGGGCAATTTGACGATTCTGTTGCCCACGTTGTTCAGCCGTTATGTCATGGCCCCGGTATTGGCCGGCTACCTGGATCACTTTCCCGAGATCAGGGTATTGGCCCACTACCATGATCGTTTCCCGAACATGCATGAGGAAGGGCTGGATGTCGCGGTGCTGGTTGGGCATCTGCCCAGTTGCTCATTGATCGCACGGCCTGTCGGCAGTGTTCGCTCGCTCGTCTGCGCCAGTCCGGGTTACCTGGCCAGGCATGGTGAGCCGGTTGTGCCGCGGGATTTGCACGAGCATCGACTGATCGCCACGCAGGCCAACCAGGACTGGGTCCAGTGGTCTTTTCAACAGCAGGGCGAGGCCAATGGCTTCAAGGCCCGCACGCGGCTCAGTTGCGCCACGCTACAGGCGGCCATCGAGGCTGCGGCTCATGGGGCCGGGTTGACGCGCTGCTTGAGCTATCCGTTGTACGACTATCTGAGCAGCGGACGCCTGCGCAGGGTCTTGCAAGCCTATGAGCCGCCCTCCATGCCCGTGCAGGTGGTCTACCGTGAAAGACGCAAGGCACCGATGCGTGTGCGCAGTTTCGTGGACTACATCGTCGAGCACCTGCGCGAGCACCCGGCCCTGCGAGCGGATATCTCTTGATAGTCAGCGTGGGTTTGGGGCCTGGATCCCACGGCGCACCCGCCCTGGCGCCTCGCCATAGATTTCCTTGAATTTCTTGCTGAACGCAGCCTGGGATTGGTAGCCGACCTGTACGGCAATGTCGCTCAACCCCAGGTGTGAGTGGCTGAGCAGACTGAAGGCCAGCTCCATTCGCACTTGCGTCAACAGTACCCACGGCGAGACGCCGCCCAGCTTGACGAATGCCCGCATGAAATTGGCCCGGGACATGCTCGCGAGGTCCGCCAGGCCCTGAATGGTCCACTCGTGCGCAGGGTCCGCCAGCATCGCCTGCCAGGCCCGGCCCAGGCGCTTGTCGCCGAGCAGGGCCAGCGAGCCGCTGTCCTGGCCATGGCTCGCCAGGTGCGCACGTAGAATCAGGGTGAACAGGGCCTGGGACAAGGCGTCGAGCAAGAAGCGAGCGCCGGGCTGGTTCTCATCCGCTTCCCCGCGAAGGATTTCCACCAACGCCGGCAAAGGTCCGTTGGCCGGTAATGCGCCGCTGGGAATCACCAGGTAGTCGGGCAGGGCACTGAACAGCAACGAAGCCCGGTTGAAGTGAAAACCACCGCAAAGCATGTCCAGCTCCGCGCTGGCACCGCCAATGCGGTGAATCGGCAGGGCGCCCCCGGTCACGATCCGGGGTAAGGTCGGCGTCACCATTTTTCCAGGGCTGTGCATGAGGTGCGGGGCGCCTCGCGGCAGCAGCAGGATGTCACCGGCGCGCATGGGCAAGCGCTGCCCATCGGCAAACTCGACGCGGCATTCGCCGGCCAGCACGATGTGATAGGGCGCCGTGCCCAGGGCCTGCTGGCCGTGTTCCAGGGCCCAGTCGCCCTGGAACTGACAGCGCAGGTCCAGGCTGCCGCGAACGTTGGCCAGGCTGATGAGTTTATCGATCGCATTCATTTGAGCGTTTCGCCAAAAAAACTGAGCGGATTGAGCAAAGCCGAGTGGCGCCAGGGTGAAAAACTGAGGGCGTCAAAACAGTACACCCAACCCACTCAGGAGTTAATGCCATGTTCAATAACTGGTCCGAATTGTTGCCCACTATTCAAAAGGCGTTTGGCGCGCTGGGCCGCAGTAACCCGAAAATGGTCAAGGCCTATATGGCGCTCGGGGAAGCCGCCAGCGAAAACAACGTGCTCGATGCCAAGACCTGCGAGCTGATCTCGATCGCCATCGCCGTGACCACCCGTTGCGACGGTTGTATCGCCGCCCATACGGATGCGGCGATCAAGGCGGGGGCGAGCCGTGAGGAGGTCGCAGCGGCCCTGGCCACTGCGATTTCGTTGAATGCGGGCGCTGCCTACATTTACTCGCTGCGGTCGCTTGAGGCGTATGACACGCTGAAAAAACCGGTGTGACTTATAGCCGGTCCCAAGCCTGGTTTGCCGTGCACTTAAGAAAAATGATGGACCTGTGGCGAGGGAGCTTGCTCCCGCTCGGCTGCGAAGCAGTCGTAAACCGGCGGGTGCGGTGTGTCTGATGCTCCGCATTTGGCAGGTTTTGGGGCCGCTTCGCAGCCCAGCGGGAGCAAGCTCCCTCGCCACGGTTGGGGGCTTGGCCATCGCGTTCGTGGCGGATGTGGACGCAAGATGTCCCCTATACAATGCATCGCAATTACCCAAGCTCCAGGTGGTGGTTCCGATGTTGCTACGTCACTTGCGCTATCTGCTGGCGGTCGCTGACCACGGTGGTTTCACGCGCGCCTCCGAGGTGTTGCACGTGTCGCAGCCGACCCTGTCGCAACAGATCCGGCAACTGGAAGAAACCCTCGGCGTGAGTCTGTTCGACCGTACGTCTCGCACAGTCAGGCCCACGGATGCCGGGACGGCCTATATCGAATGCGCCCGGCGGGTGCTGGTGGAGCTGGCCGCCGGCAAGCGCGCGCTGCACGACGTCAAGGACCTGTCCCGCGGCAGCTTGAGGCTGGCCATGACCCCAACGTTCATGGCTTACCTGGTCGGGCCACTGGTGCGTGACTATCGAGCGCGATATCCGAATATCCATCTGCAAATCTTCGAGTTGTCGATGGTCGATATCGAGGAGGGCTTGGCGAATGACACGTTAGACATCGCCATCGCATTTGACCAGGTCAGGAGCGCCGATATCGAATCGATCCCGGCATTCACCGAAACCCTGGGGCTGATGGTGGGGCGCAATCATCCGTTGTATGACTGCCAGGCCGCATTGACGGCTGAGCAGGTCGGGCAACTGGAGTTCGCCTTGTTGAGCCCGGACTTTGCCACCCGTACGTGCATCGACGACTACTTCGTCCAGGCTCGGATCACGCCCAAGGTGAGCATTGAGGTGAACTCGGTCAGCACGTTGCTGGAAGTGATTGGGCATTCGGCCGTCGCCACCATTCTTCCGGAACCCATCGCCACCCAGGAGCGCGCACTGCGCAAGCTGGCGCTGCAGGACGCGGCGCCCCGACGTGGAGCTTCGCTGTTGCGGCGCAAGAACAACTATCACAGCGCGGCGTCCGTGGCTTTCATGGAGACACTGTTGCACGGGATGGATGGCTTTGGGGCCGCTGATCGAGGTGGGCAACTGCCCTAGACAAAACAGCGACCCTCACGCGGCAGTCGCCGTCCGGGCCGGTACGGCACACGCCTGGGGGTTGTCCGCCAAGGACCTGAAGCTGCGATTGTCGACGTCCAGGGCGTCGATGGAGCCGGTCTCGATGTCATAGACCCAGCCGTGCAGGTTGAGCAAGCCCTTCTCCTGGGCCAGCCGCACACTCGGGTGCGTCTGGATGTTCGCCAATTGGGCGATGACGTTTTCACGCACCATCGAACTGACTTTCGCCGCGTCATCGACGTGAGGCCGTGACTCATTGATGACCCGTGCCGACTCGGCGTGTTGCAGCCAACCGCTGACCGCCGGCAGGTGATTCATGCAGGCGCATTTGGCGACGGCGGTCATGGCACCGCAATCGGAATGACCACAGATCACGATATCCCTCACGCCCAGCACCGCGACGGCATATTCCACCGTCGCGGAAACACCGCCTGGGTGCGGGCTATAGGACGGCACGATGTTGCCGGCATTACGGATCACGAACAGTTCGCCGGGTTCCTGCTGGGTCAGCAGTTCCGGCACAACACGGCTGTCGGAACAGGTGATGAACAACGTGCCCGGGTGTTGCGTGGTAGCCAGGTGTTTGAACAGGTCCGTCCGTTGTGGAAAGACCTCCTGCTGGAACTTCAGGAAACCTTCGATCAGCGCTTTCATGCTGCTTGCCTCCAATGAATAGGGTGTTATCAGTCGTGTAGCCGTTGCCGACCAGGCTGTATTCAAGAATGTGGGGTTCACCTTGGGAATCACGACAGGTCAGAACGGACGCAGGGGCAGGAACTTGCCGTCCAGTGTGATCACCGCACGCGAGCCGCCTTCAGGGTCTTCGACTTTCTTGAGGTCGAGCTTGAAGTTGATCGCGCTGATGATGCCGTCGCCGAACTGCTCGTGAACCAGGGCCTTGAGGGTGGTGCCGTAGATCTGGATCATTTCGTAGAAGCGATAGATCGTCGGATCGGTCGGCACGCCAGCGAGGCTGCCGCGCAGGGGAATGATCTGCAGGCGGGCGACCGAGTCAGCGGTCAGGTCGAGCTTCTCGCCAATCACCTTCGCCGCGTGTTCCGGCAATGGATGCTGGCCGAGCAGGGCGGCGGTGACGTAGGCGAGGCTCAGGCCGGTGCCATCGGCCAAGTCCTGCCAGGACAGGTGCTTGCGTGCCTTGGCATCCAGCACTTCGGTGGTCAGGGCCAGGCTGATGTCGTTGTAGGCGTGGGACTGTTGCATGGCGTAGCTCCTATCGGTTTGGATCGGGTTGATGTCGCTTGGTTGAAGCCATCATCTGCCGCTTTGTTTATAGCGTCCAAGACCGATATGCAATGCAATGTATTGGTGTTGCCTATGGATTGGGGCCCACGTTGTCGAGGTACAAATCCTGTAATTGTTGACCTGTACTAATCTGTTGGCAGGCACGGTAGAAGCAGTCGTGTAACTAGCCAGCAGAGATACCTCGAATGACGAACCATGAAACCGATGTCGGCAGAGCCAATGAGGCCGACCTGGACGGGATCCTGGCGCTTCAGGCCGCGAATCAGATGGCCCGTGGCGGCTCGCTTTCTGCGAGCCTGCCAAGGGCCCGTGTGGCAGCGATGATGCAGGAAATGCCTCTGATCGTTGCGCGTCGAGAGGGCCGTATCAGCGGTTTCCTGATGACTACCACGCGGGCGATGAATGCCGACCTGCCGTTTACTCGTACATCGGTTAGACAGGAAAAAAGCGCTCACTAGACGATAGTGCCAGTCAGTTAAGCCCTCATACCCGTGGGAGCAAAGCTTGCTCGCGATTGGGGTGAGCCAGTCGACAACGCCATTGACGGGTCTGCCGCTATCGCGAGCAAGCTTTGCTCCCACAGGTTTTGTGCCGTTTGATCTTTTAACTGACTGGCATTACCCACTAGACGATCACCTGAGTGGCAGAAAGAGCGCGGTAATCGGTAGCGATTCAAGGGCAAGCTGAACGTCGCCATGAACTGCCGGTGAAAATGGTATTTCGAAAAAGCCGCAACGCCGCTCAACGTATCCAGGTCCAGGCAGTCATCAAGGTGCAGGTCGATGTAATCGAGCACCTTGCGCATGCGGGATTGGTAATGCTTTTTTGTGTCGGTCATGGTCTTTCCCAGTAAAGGCCACCAGCATGAGGCCGGCGAGCACAATGCGCTCGACCGATCTTGCTATCTTGAACTTGCAGCCTGCCGGGCTTCGGTGCCGACGACCAGCCAGATGCCGATCCCGGACACCGCCATCCCCACCACCATCTGCCAGGAAAGCGGTTCGTTGAACATGGCCCAGGCCCAGAGCATCGTAATGGGCGGGCTGAGGTACAGGACACTGGCGACGCGGGTGGCGGTTGCGCGGCGCAGGCACAACCAATAGAGGCCGTAGCCGCCCATGGTCGACAGGCCCGCGGTCCACAATACGCTCAGTGCGAAACCTGTGCTGGGCAGCGGGGCCAGGCTGCCATGGACGCCCTCGACCAAGGCGAAGGCCAGGCCCGACACGCAACACTGCAGCCAGAGGTTGGGCAGCAGGCCCAGCGATTGTTCGGCGGGTAAGTATTTCTGCCACAGGGTCGCGACGGCGAGCGAGAACATGCCAAGCAGCGGCAGGCCATAGGCCCACAAGGGCGCATTGCCCCACGCCAGTGCGCCCTGGGTCACCAGCATGACGCCGAGCAGGCCGATGAGCAGCCCCGTCCAGACCTGCCAGGCCAGTCGTTGCCGGAGTACACCTGCGGCCAGCAGCGCCAGGCCCATTGGCAGCAGGTCGGCGACCAGCGCGGCCAAGCCCGCCGGCACGCCCAGGGCAATGCCTTGGGTGATGCCGCCCAGGTAGCCCGCCATCGCCAGGAGGCCGATGCCGGCATTCTTCAAAAGTGCGACGGGCGAGGTCCGGCGTAGCGACCTGGCGACGAAGGGAAACAGGACGAGCGTGACCACGACACACCGCCAGAAGACCACCAGCAGGGCCGGCGCATAATCGATGGAAAAGCGCGCGCCGACGAAGCCCGAGCTCCACGACACCAGCAATGCCGCTTCGAGCAACGGCAATGGAATCAGCCAGTACCAGGCGGACCGGGGCAGGGACGTGCAGATCATCGATTTATTCGGGTTCATGGCCACAGGCTACGAAACCCGGCTAATCTAATAAATCAAAATGTAATGCATCAGTAGTTCACGAAGATTGAATCATGACGGCCATACTCGATATCGACTTGATACGTACTTTTCATGCGGTGGCGCGGATCGGTAAGTTCAGTGCGGCGGCAGACCAACTGCACAAAAGCCCGGCAGCGGTCAGCGTGCATATTCAGCGTTTGGAAGCGGTCGCTGGCGGGCGGTTGCTCAACCGGGACAACCAATCGGTATCCCTCACCGCGTTGGGCCAGCGTTTGCTCGTGGCGACGACGGAGCTGCTGAGCACCCACGATCGGGTACTGGCGGACCTGCACGGAACCCGTTTGGCGGGACGTATCACCTTGGGGGTGCCGGATGAGTACGCAGACCATGTGATCCGCGACATCCTTCCGACCTTCGCCGCCGCGTGGCCCAACGTGGTGCTGGAGCTCAAGACTGCGCCAAGCTATGCGCTACGCGACCTGGTGCAGCGCGGCAAGCTCCAGGCGGCGGTGGTCGCCCAGCCGAAGGGGCAGACGAATGCAGAGGTGCAAGTACTGGTGTCCACCACGCCGGTCTGGGTCGGGCCGGCCCACACGACGGCGGCTTCGATGGAGCCGCTGCCGCTGGCGGTACATGCGGCGCAATGCCCTTATCGACAAGCGATGCTGGAGTCCCTCAGGCAAAGCGGGCGCAAGACCCGCATCGTTATGGAAAGCCCCTCCAACCAGGCCGTCAAGGCCTGCGTGGAGGCCGGGTTGGCGATCAGCCTGATCGACCGTGGACGGGTGACGGATGCCATGCGGATCCTCGAAGGCCTGCCGGTGATCGCGGAGCATGAGGTGGTGTTCATGCGAGCCCAGGCGTCACGCGGCGATGAAACCGTGAACCTGCTGGCCCGTGCCATGCAGCAGTATTTCCGGCTGTAGGCATGTAGTCGGGGGGCCGCTGCGCAGCCCCCATGATCGGCTCAAGCCGACAATGGCGGTGTCCGAGGCGGGACCAGGCGCTTGGAGCCAATCGACTCGAACGCCGATGCCAGCTGCAACAGCCTCGAATCGTCATAGGCACGCCCGGCGAATGTCAGCCCGACGGGCATGCCGATGTCCGCCATGATGCCCATTGGCACGGTGACCGTGGGTACGCCCAAGTGGCGGATGGCGAGGTTGCCGTTGGCGACCCAGACCCCGTTGCTCCAGGCGATATCGGCAGATTCCGGATTGATATCCGCATCCGCCGGTCCGACGTCGGCGACGGTCGGGAAGATCACCGCGTCCAGGCCCAGCCGCTGCATCCAGTCTTCCAGGTCGATCCGGCGTGTCGCTTCAAGCCCCCGCAACCCGTCGGGCAGCGTCTGGATCTGGTCCCAGGGCGTAATGCCGCGTTGGGCCATCTTCACATACTCGTCCATGCCGGCGGCCAGATCGTCCTCCCGGTTGGGCAGGGTGCCCGGGTCGTGGGGGAAGATCTGCGGTCCGTCGACATCGGCCAGGCGATTCAATTTCGGATCACCGTTGGCCCGCAGGAAGTCATCGAATGCCCAGGCCGACAGGTCCCACAACTCATGGTGCAGGAACTCCTTGGAAACCAGGCCGCGGGTGAACACTGTCGGTGCGCCGGGACGGTCGCCCTCGCAGTTGGACACCAGCGGGAAATCCACCTCGACCACTTCGGCGCCGCAAGCCTCAAGGGCCTTGCGGGCTTGCTCCCAAAGGTCGATCACCGAGGCGCGGGTGACGATTCGCTGCCCGGTCGGGCCACCGATGCCGGGGGCTTCGGCGGTGCCGGCTTCAGGGTCCGCATTGATGTACATCCGTGGCACGCCGAACCGAATGCCAGCCAGCGCCGCCGGGTTGCTGGCAAGGCTCGGATACGAGGCGGGACGAACCGACTCGACGCTCGGAATCGGCACCCAGGGTTGCAGCCGCCACAGGTCGCCACGGGTGTCCGGGTCCTCGGCGACCACCACATCCAGCACTTCGAGCAGGTCGGCCATGGTCCTGGCGAAGGGCACGACGACGTCCATCGTCGGCGTCAACGGCCAATTGCCCCGCACCGAAATCACCCCGCGTGACGGCGTGTAGGCGCACAGGCCGTTGTTCGACGCCGGGCCGCGGCCGCTCGACCAGGTTTCCTCGGCAAGGCCGAACGCCGCGAAACTGGCGGCAGTTGCCGTGCCCGCACCGTTCGAGGAGCCGGAGGCAAAGGGCGCGGTGAGGTAGTCGCCGTTGTACGGGCTTTCCGCACGGCCATACACCCCGCGCTGCATCCCGCCATTGGCCATGGGCGGCATGTTGGTCTTGCCCAGGCAGATGGCCCCGGCGGCGCGCAGTCGTTCGATGGTGAACGCATCGCGATAGGCCACCAGGTCCTTGAACGCCGGGCTGCCGGAGGCGGCGGTGAGCCCTTTGACCAGATAACTGTCCTTGGCCGTATAGGGAATGCCGTCGAGTGGGCCGAGGGTCTGGCCACTGGTCCGACGGGCATCGGAGGCGTGCGCTTCCTTCAGCGCATCCGGATTGCGCACCACCACGGCGTTGAGGGCCGTGGGTGTGTCGGGGCCGTCGTAGGCATCGATCCTGGCGAGGTAGGCCTGGACAAGCGCTACCGCCGTGGTCTGGCCCGATTCCAGCGCGGCGCGCAGTTGGGCAATGGAAACTTCGGTGATGTCGATCATGCAGTTACCGCCGCGGTGGAAGGATGATGGCTGTGCGGGTCCATTGACATGGAGGCCTGGCACTTCAGGTCATCTCAAGGTGGATATTTATCGGGTTTCGCCTACTGTACTACGGAAGAACCATCAAGGGCAGTCCCGGTTTACCGGACGTCTTCTAGATTGTAGAAAAATTTCCCACCTCAATATCTCGTTAAGAAACGGCTTAGGCAGGATCAACGATCAGCGCTGCGCCTCAGCGGCCCCGTCGACTTTCCAGCACCGTGGTGCTTCCACGGTGCTCCCGATCAGCTTGTCCAGGCCACTGTAGCGCACGCGCCCCATGACAATGCCATCAATGTCATGGGGCGCGGCGTAGCTCGCCAACACCTTGGCCGGGTGACGTTGGGGCATGCTTCGATTCGCTCCATGAGCGATACAAGCACTGGAAGGCCTCGCTGATTCAGTCAATGTAGCAACGTCAGAACGGCCCCAGCTTGAGCGGGTACTCGATGACGATATACAGCCGGTCGATGTCATCGCCGCCCTGGCTGCTGTTGGCGCGGTGGGTGACATGGGACAGTTGCAACGACAGGTCCTTGGCCGGGCCTGATTGCACGATGTAGTGCAGGTCCAGGTCGCGTTCCCAATGGCGTCCGCCAGCACCTTGGTGCGGACTGTAAGTGCCGGTGTCGCTATCGAACGGGTTGTAGGCACCGCCTTGAGGGGCATGGCTGCCGTCGATCCCGCGTCCAGTCACATAGCGGGCCATGAAGCTCAGGCCGGGGATGCCCAAGGTGCCCAGGTCGAGGTCGTAGCGAGCTTGCCAAGAGCGCTCGCCCGGGCCGTTGAAGTCGGCATATTTGATCGAGTTGGCCAAGTAGATGGAGTCGCCGCCGACGAAATCGAAGGGCGTGTCGCCGTTGATTTTCTGATAGGCCAGGGTGAACGCCTGGGCATTGAGCCGATACTTGCCACTCAGGCTATAGGCCGTGGTGTCGATTGCCCCGGCGTTGGCCTTGCCGTAGTCGCGGGTGTGGTATAGGTTGCCGTCAAGGAGCAGTCCGCCAAGGGTGGCATGCAGGTTGGCATAGTACTGGCGCCAGGTATCGCTCAGTTCGGAGGCGTAGAGCGCGCCGCCCAGGGCTTGCCCGGTAAACAGGTCGGCGCCGATGAAGTCGATGGCGCTGTTGCGCGTCGTCGCGCCATACCCGGAAAAATCACCCTTGCTGGTCGAAGCGTCCTGATTCTTGAACGCACTGAAGTGGCCCGCCTGCAGGTCGACCCCGTTGAACTCGCGGCTCGAGAGCAGCAGGCCGCTGGCGTATTCGGGTTGCAGGCGCTTGTCTGCGGTATCGAATACCGGGCTCTGCACGGTCATTTCGCCGACCGCCAGGGTGGTGCGTGAGGTGTTGAATTTCAGCGCGCCGCCCGCACTGGAGTAATGCTCCTCGCTTCGCCCATCCTCATCCAGCGGCAATAATCCCGTTCCGGAATGCCCCTTGCCGCCGTCCAGTTTCAACCCCAGGAACCCGTGGGCATCGATGCCTACGCCGATCGTGCCGGGGGTGAAACCGGACTCGAACGAGGCGATGAAGCCCTGGGCCCATTCCTGTTTGTAGCTTTTGCCTGCCGGGGTCGGGGTGCGATAGTCATTGTTGAGGTAGAAGTTGCGGCTGAGGACTTCCAGCGTCGCCCCGTCGAGAAAGCCGGGTGTGCTTTGCGCGAGTTCCGCTGCCATCGCCGGTGCGGCGCTGCCTGTGAGCAGGGCAAGCAGCCAGAGCGGCTTCAGGGCGGCAATTGAGTGGTGGGGTGCAGGCAACATGCTTCATTTCCATGTGAAATTGGGCGGGCGAAGGGGCGGTACTACCCGCTGCCAGCAGGGAAATGTCCGGCGCACCGCAAGATGGGCCGGCAGTTCCCCGCTTGAGAAAGCAGGTCTGGGCAGAGGGCTTCATTCTTGGGGGCGGGGCGCGAGCGTGCGAGTTAAACGTTGTTAATTGCGGGTGGCTGCGTCATTGGATTCACCATTCGCCAACGAGACCCCCTGGCACTTCTTGACAGCCATCGAACCTGGGTAAATACTCGCCGCTCATATTCATATATATAACTAGATAACAAGGTGAATAAGGTCAATGAGCTCTCTCTCCAGCGATGTCCGTCTGCCGCTTTACCAACGTTTGCGCGACCAATTGGCTGAGCAGATCGCCAATAACCGCTGGCGCCCGGGGGAGGCGATTCCGACCGAGGCCGCCCTTTCAGCGGAGTACCAGTTGTCGACCGGCACAGTGCGCAAGGCCATCGATGCGCTGGTCAGCGAGGGCATCCTGGAGCGCCAGCAGGGGCGCGGTACTTTCATTCGCCGGCCGCAGTTTCAATCGTCGTTGTTCCGTTTCTTCCGTTTTCAAAGCGCTTCTGGTGAACGCCGGGTCCCCGAGAGTCGGATCTTGTCCGTGGAGCCGGTGACCGCGCCGTCGGCGGTGGCCCAGGCCCTGGGGTTGCCGGTGGATGCGCCGGTGATTCGCCTGGTGCGGGTGCGTCTGCTGGAAGTGGAGCCAGTGCTCGCCGAAGAAATCTGGTTGCCCCGTAGCCGCTTCCAAGCCTTGCTCGACATCGACCTGAGGCAAAAAGGCCCATTGCTTTATCCCATTTATGAAGAGGTTTGCGGCCAGGTCGTCGCCTATGCCGAAGAAACCCTCACCGCCGAATCGGTGAATGAGGTGCACGCAAGATTGCTGCAGGTGCCGGTCAACAGCCCGGTGGTGGTGATCGAGCGCCTGGCACGGGACTACGCTGGCAATCCCCTGGAGTGGCGACGCTCTCGCGGGCATGCCGAGCACTTCCGCTACAGGGTGGAAATTCGCTGACCCGACCCGGCTAGCGGCGAGTCGGTCGCTGCTGTCCTTACCGTTTTGTTTGTCATGACTGGCCCTGTAGCGGCGCGGTTCGCTCTCGGCTGCCTTTCGTTTCACTTACAAGGATAAGAATCATGTTCAGTTGGTATCGCCAAGTCACTGCGCGGGAGCGCAAAACGTTTTGGGCCTGCTTCGGCGGATGGTCGCTCGACGCCTTGGAAGTACAGATGTTCGGCCTGGCGATACCGGCGTTGATCGCCGCGTTCGCCCTGACCAAGGGCGATGCCGGGCTGGTCAGCGGTGTGACCCTGGTCACTTCGGCCATTGGCGGCTGGGTCGGCGGGACGCTGTCGGACCGTTACGGTCGGGTGCGCACGCTGCAATGGATGATCCTGTGGTTTTCGTTCTTCACCTTCCTGTCGGCATTCGTCACGGGCTTCCACCAGCTGTTGATCGTCAAGGCGTTGCAAGGCTTCGGGATTGGCGGGGAATGGGCCGCCGGCGCGGTATTGATGGCCGAGACCATCAACCCCAAGTACCGTGGCAAGGTCATGGGCACGGTGCAAAGCGCCTGGGCGGTGGGTTGGGGGCTGGCGGTCGGCGTCTTTACCTTGATCTATTCCCTCGTGCCGCAGGACATGGCCTGGCGGGTGATGTTCGTCGTGGGCCTGCTGCCGTCGTTCCTGATCATCTGGGTGCGGCGCAACGTTGAAGAGCCGGACAGTTTCCAGCGCCTGAAAAAAGACAACGTCATCCCGCAAAGTTTCTTCAAATCCCTGGCCGGTATCTTTCGCCCCGAGTTGATCCGCGTGACCTTGTTTGGCGGGTTGCTGGGGCTAGGGGCGCACGGTGGTTACCACGCGGTGATGACCTGGCTGCCGACCTTCCTCAAGACCGAGCGCAACCTGTCGGTGCTCAACTCCGGCGGCTACCTGGCGGTGATCATCTTCGCCTTCTGGTGCGGCTGTGTGGTCAGCGGCCTGTTGATCGATCGCATCGGACGTCGGAAGAACATCGTGTTGTTCGCGCTGTGCTGCGTGGTCACCGTGCAGTGCTATGTGTTCCTGCCGTTGACCAACACCCAGATGTTGTTCCTGGGGTTCCCGCTCGGCTTCTTCGCGGCCGGTATTCCGGCGAGCCTCGGGTCGTTTTTCAACGAGTTGTACCCGGCGGATGTGCGCGGTGCCGGTGTGGGGTTCTGCTACAACTTCGGCCGGGTGCTCTCATCGGTGTTCCCGTTCCTGGTCGGCCACATGAGCGATTCCATGTCCTTGGGCTCGGCCATTGGCATCGACGCCGGGATTGCCTACGGCGTGGCGGTGATCGCGGCGCTGTGCCTGCCGGAAACCCGCGGCCGCAGCCTGGAAGCCACCGCTGCATCGGCGCCTGTGGTTGAGCCTGACAGCCAGAGCGCCCGGGCCTGATTTCCCTTATTGTCGATAGATGAAACCCATGGTTGATACCTGTACCAAACCGATGACCGGCATTGACTGCCACGCCCATGTGTTCAGTCGTGAGCTGGAACTGGCCGCTGTCCGGCGCTACACACCCGACTATGACGCCACGCTCGCTCAATACCTGGGCCACTTGCACGCCCATGGCTTGAGCCATGGCGTGTTGGTGCAGCCGAGCTTTCTCGGCACCGATAACCGCTACCTGCTGGCCGCGCTACGGCAAGCACCGGAGCAGTTGCGCGGGGTCGTGGTGGTGGAGCGAGACGTCAGCCGCGCCGAGCTGGACGACATGGCCCGGTTGGGCGTGGTCGGTGTGCGCTTGAACCTGATGGGCAAAGCCTTGCCTGATTTTCGAGACGCCGCCTGGAGCGGCTTGTTGGGCCACATCGCGGAACTGGATTGGCACGTCGAGTTGCATGCCAACCTGGTGGACTTGCCGGGGATGATGGCTCAGCTGTTGCCATTGGGTATCAAGTTGGTGGTCGATCATTTCGGCCGCCCGGATGCGCGCTCGGGGCTGGATCAACCTGGCTTCGCCCAATTGATGGCGCTGGGGCAGGGCGGGCAGGTGTGGATGAAGGTGTCCGGCATCTATCGATTGGGCGCAACGGCCCCGCGCAACCTTGAATTCGCCCGCGCCTCGTTGGCGCTGCTGGAACGCAATTTCGGTCCCGAACGCCTGGTGTGGGGCAGCGATTGGCCGCACACTCAGCATGAAGCGCATGTCGGCTTCGAGACGGTCATGGCGCAATTGCGCGCGTTGGAATGCTCGGCGTCGCTGATGCATGCGTTAATGGTCCAGACACCCCAGGCGCTCTTCAAGTTTTGAGGCGCGCAGAAGTGTAGGGGGCGGCACTTGCCATATCACCGTATTGCGGCCCAACATCGTCAGCGTGGTCACAGCAGCCAGCGGATCGAGCTGGCTGCCACTGGTCTCTTTAGATCGCCGACGCCGGCAGTTCGGCCGCAGACTGTGAAACAATGGCGTTCACGATATGGGGAAGTGGACCGATATGTCCACCTGTTCCTTGAGGTGATCCCGTCCGGATTAATAGCTCTCTCATGTGTCTTGGCGTTATTACCGTGCCCTTTCTTTTAAACCATGACTGCACCGCAATGACGGCTCCCGCTACAACTGCCGTGGCCGCAGAGGTTCCTGTAAAAGTTGAGGTATAAGTCCTCGTAGGCCCTCCATTAAAAAGATCACCCTTGCCACAAGTGGCTACATAGCCGTCACCCCACCCCTGTAAATGTATCGGGCTACCATATGTAGAAAAATAGAAGCGATTACGGCCTGTCCGTGTTCCAGCGCCGACGCGAATACTCCCATTGTCCCCACGACTTCTGTACTCGTCATAAAACGGATGGTCTAAATCTTCACCGCTATTGCCGGCGGCGGCGACAACAATAATTCCAGCGTCGGTGGCCTGTTTCGTTATATCCCAAACACCTCTATTAAAATCAGCGGGTACGAGTTCGTTCTCACGGCCGCCAGTTTGCATTTCATATATAAATACGTCCCCTGCCCTTAAATGCTTCAAGCCCTCAGCAATACCGCCAACACGGCCAAGAGGCCCCTGCGAAATCCCATAAAATACATCAGCATCGTAGGCAACACCCAGCATGCCAAATCCATTGTTTCTAGCAAAGACGATACCAGCAACTGCAATGCCGTGGTCATCAGTACTTCCACCGGGTAATGGGACGAGCTCTATAAAATTAGAGCCTTCCAGATCTTCATGATCAGCAAAAGGGCCGTTTTCGATATCTGCACATCTAATCCCTTGCCCTGTAGCCTCAAATAATCGCCAGGCATTCATGGCATCAATACCGATAACATTTGATCCCAAATCACCTTGGAGATAATCTTGCCGATCAACAAAATTCGGCGTTGTACTCGTGGGGCCTGCCGACATGCATTCGCCTGACGGCGTCGGAACAGGCTCGACTGGATCAGGCACAGGTTCGACTGGCTCGATCTCGACATATTCTACAATGGCCATATTCTTCAACGCGGTTGCGAGGCGCTGCACTTCTTCGAATGGCATGCAGGGGGCGTTTTTAATATAAACGAGCCCCTTGTATTGAGAGAAGTCAATGCTGTTTTCTTCGTTTTTTATTTCGCCTGTCTCTGCCAAATCTGGAATGGCATGGCGATATTCTAAGTTAGATAAAAAACTCGCATCCTTTGATATTTTTTCTGATTTATTGAAAAATATCTTTCCATTTGCTACGTTGGAAATACTGGCTGGAGTGAACTTCACAAGCAAATTATAGGTTTTGTTCATCACGCACTCTCCATGGGGCTATCCTGAGAAGTGCTGTTGTGAAAACTACAACCAAGGCTGGGTATGTTCAGCTTCAGCCCGACTTCTGGTCCCACAGCAGTGGCGCTCTTGCCGCTCTCAACTGCTCGCTCGTTATCGTCATTTAAGCCCTTAGGTAAGGGCGCGGATTATGGCCAATTCAGAGAATAGTAGAAGTATGTCCGCCGTCAAGCGCCGTGAAGGCTCTCGATTTATGGCTTGGCGAGTTTCCGGACATCGCGCATCTGCGCCCAGGAAGGACGCTGATCGACTGGCCGCACAAGCGGCATGAAGCGAATATTGGTTTCGAAACGGCGATGGAGCAGTTGTGTGCGTTGGAATGTTCGGCGCCACTTATGCGCATGCGGATGTTAATGGTCCAGGAACCTCAGGCACTGTTTCAGGGCGCGAGGTTGTGACGTTGAGTTTTTCCTGAACTCGCCCGGTGAATAGGGATCTAGACATCCATTGATGCCCTGTGAAAGGTTTCAGCCAGGCGGCTTGAGGATGACTGATGTCGAACATTGAAGAGCTACCCAGGGAAACGCGTACACCAAGCGAGTACGAAAGCTTGATCGCGATGGGGACGAGCGCACTCGATGCCATTCCTGGTGCGGTGTACCTCTGTGATCGCAAGGGGTGGCTCGTCAGGTACAACGGTGAGGCGGCCGAGCTATGGGGAAGGGCGCCGGCACTTGGAGAGAACGGTGACCGTTTCTGCGGCGCCCATCGACTGTTCCTGACCGACGGTAGGCCGCTGGCATTCGAACACTGCCCGACAGCCTTGGCGCTCAATACCGGCATTGCCTCGCGCAATCAGGAAGTGCTCATCGAGCGCCCGGATGGCTCGCGGTTCGTGGCGCTGATGAACATCCGCGCGCTCAAGGATTGCCGAGGCGTCATTCAAGGGGTGATCAACTGCTTCCAGGATGTTTCGGCGCACCATGCCATGGCCGAGGAGCTTCGGCGCAAGAGTGCCGACCTGGAAGACTTTTTCGAAAACAGTGCCGTGGGCCTGCATATCGTCAGTGGCGAGGGCATCATCCTGCGCGCCAACAAGGCGGAGCTGGCGCTGCTGGGATATCCGGCAGAGGAATACATCGGGCGGCACATCACCGAGTTTCATGTCGACGAACCGGTTATCGGCGATATCCTCACCAAGCTGGGCAGTGGCGACTGCCTGGAGAGTTATCCGGCGCGGCTGAGGGCGAAAGACGGCTCGATCAAGCATGTCACCATCACTTCGAACGGGCGCTTCGAGGACGGAAGGCTTTTCAACACCCGTTGCTTCACCATCGACAGGAGCTGCGTCCACGCGGCCGAGGCGGCGCGCCAGGACAGCGATGAGCGGCTTTCGGCGACCTATGAGGCGGTGACCATCGGGATTTCCGAGGTCGATATCGACGGTCGCTTGCTCCGGGTGAACGACGCCCTGTGCAACATGCTGGGTCGGTCGCGGGAGGAGCTCCTGTCGATGACGTTCCTGGACTACACCCACCCGGACTGCATCGCGCAGGATGCGGGCTTGTATGCCCGCCAGGTGGCCGGTGAACTGGATAACTACGTGCTGCGCAAGCGCGCCCTGAAGCCCGATGGCGAGGTGGTCTACCTCGACATCCACAGCTCGTCGGTGAGGGACGCCAACGGTGCGTTTCGTTATGGCGTGCGGGTGCTGCAGGACGTCACGCTGGCGCGGCGGATGGAAAACCAGATCCGCGAAAGCGAACGGCACATGCGCAATCTGCTCGAAGCATTGCCTGCCGCGGTGTACACCACCGACGCCGAGGGCCGCATCACGTTCTACAATCGCGCCGCTGTCGAACTGTCGGGGCGCACCCCGCAGTTGGGCGACATGTGGTGCGTGACCTGGAAGCTGTTCAATACGGACGGAACCGCGCTTCCCCACGATCAATGCCCGATGGCGGTGGCGCTGAAGGAAAACCGGCCGATACGCGGCGTCGAGGCCATCGCGGAGCGGCCGGATGGCAGCCATGTACCGTTCACGCCGTTTCCCACGCCGTTGCATGACGCCGATGGAAACCTGGTGGGCGCCATCAACATGCTGGTCGATATTTCCGAACGAAAACAGGCGGAGAACCGGCAGAAAACGCTGATCGATGAACTCAATCACCGGGTCAAGAACACCCTGGCCACGGTGCAATCGCTGGCGGCTCAGACCGCGCGCAATGCAGAGGATGCGAAGGACGGTTACAGGCGTTTCGAGGCCAGGCTGTTGGCATTGTCCCGTGCACACGACCTCTTGACCAAGCGCCACTGGGGGCAGACGCCACTCGACACCCTGGCCCATGAAGTGCTGCTGCCGGTCTTTGGGCATGAGCCTGGCCGTGTCGTGATCGAGGGCACTCGCGTGGACGTCGGCACCCGCGTGGCGCTCAACCTGACGATGACCCTCAATGAATTGGCGATCAACGCACTCAAGTACGGGGCCATGTCGGTCGAGACGGGGACGCTTGCTGTCACCTGGCACTTGCAGACCCAGGCGGACGGATCATGGCTGACCCTCGACTGGCAGGAGCGTGGAGGGCCGCTGGTATCCCCGCCGGAACGGGAGGGGCTGGGTTCACGCCTGATGAAGCGCTGCATCGAGCGCGACCTGGGTGGCACGTTTGACCTCATCTATGCCCCACAGGGCGTTTGCTGTCGCTTTTCGTTCCCGATTGGAGCGGACGGGGCATGAGCCCATTGGCTGGAACCCGGGTGCTGGTCGTCGAAGACGAAGGCGCGATTGCCCTGTTGATCGAGGAGATGCTGGAGGAATTCGGATGCGAAGTGGTGGCCTCGGTCGCCCGCCTCGCTGCCGCATGTGAGATCGCCGGCTCGGTGCAGGTGGACCTGGCGATCCTGGACGTCAACCTGGCCGGCGAGCGTGTGTTCCCGGTGGCCGACATTCTTCGTAGTCGCCAAATCCCCTTTCTATTCAGCACCGGATACGGCGCCAGCGGGCTGCCGGCCGAGTACGCCGCGCGGCCGGTTCTGCACAAGCCGTTTTCGGAAAGTGAATTGCAGCGGAAAATTGCCGTTACGCTGAAAGAAGCCGACAAAAGTGACCCGACAATCAGCCCTGGCGCCCACTGAACCACCGCCATCGCGAGTAAGCTCGCTCCCACAATGGCTGGCGGCGAACCGTGATGGAGTGCCCCCCGCAAATCCCCTGTGGGAGCGAGCTTGCTCGCGATAGCGGTCCGGCATCCAGCACCGATACCAACGGATACGACACCCTCCCCAGCAAGCCCAGCCCTGACGTTCAAGCAGGCCTTTACGAGACGTTGCCAGTGGACTGTGCTAAATCTCTTACCGGCAACCCACCTCTCCACACCCATTCAAGGAGTGAACATGAGTCTCCACGGTCATTACGATCCGCAGAACATCTTTGCGCTGATCCTTCGCGGCGATGCGCCGTGCTACAAGATTTACGAAGACGCCGATGTGCTGGCTTTCCTGGATATCTTTCCTCAATCGCGCGGCCATGTCCTGGTCATCCCCAAAGCCTCCCAGGCGCGCAACATTCTCGAAGTCGAGCCCGCTGTCCTGGGCGCGATGATGTCTGCCGTACAGCGCCTGACGCGCATCATCGTGGACGAGTTGCAGCCGGATGGGGTCCAGGTTGCGCAGTTCAATGGCGCTGTGGCCGGGCAAACGGTCTTTCACATTCACATGCACATCATTCCTCGCTGGGAAGGTGAAGAGCCGGGTGTGCATGGCCGGGGCAAGGCCGATCCCGAGGAACTGGAAACACTCCAGGCTCGCCTGGTCGAGCGCATTCGCTCAGGGGCCTGACGCCGGTCAAGTTCCTGCCAAGGGGCACGGGCCGTATCAGTTCCCGTGCCCCTGGTTGCCGCGGATCAACTCGTAAGCCCGGCGCACCAATGGGTTGACGGTATTGGGTCGAATCCACAGGTGATAAGTCACGTCCGGCAGCCGCGGTAAACCATCGTTTTCCCCCAATACCCGCATGTCCGGGCCGAGCATTTCCATGCTGCGTGGGGTCACCCCTAGACCCGCGCGGGTCGCGGCCTTGATGCCGATCAGGTTCGAGGCCAGGTACGCCTGGCGCCAGGGAATCTTGGCGCGTTCGAGCGCCTCGAGGGCATAGCGGCGATAGATGCTGGGCTCATCCACCAGAATCAGCGGCAGCGGTTCGCCGGGGTTGTGCAGGTACTGGGCCGAGCAGATCCACCACACCGGCGAGGTGCGCAAGGCGAAGCCTTCAAGGCTCGGATCCTGGCGGGTGGAAATGATCATGTCCACCTTGCCTCGATGCAGGTCGTCCATCAGGAACGGGCTGCGTCCGACATCGATTTCCAGGCGCAAGCGCGGGGCCGAACGGGCGATGTGGCTGAGGATCGGGGGCAGGATGGTGTCGGCGATATCGTGGGGCGAACCGATGCGCAGCACGCCGCTGAGGCTGCTCTCACGCAGGGAACTGAGGACGTCGTCATTGAGCGATAGCATCTGTCGCGCATGCCGCAGCAATTGCTGGCCGGCTTCCGTGAGCTGTTTTTGCCGTCCGCGTTTTTCGAACAGGCTGACCCCGACTTGCTGCTCCAGGCGTTGCATGTGCTGGGTCACTGACGATTGTGTGCGAGACAACTGGGCGCCGGCTTCGGCAAAGCTGTGGTGATCGGCCACGGCGATGAAGGTGCGCAGTAATTCGAGATCAAGGGTCGACATGGCGGTTGCTTCACATCAAGGGTACAAACCTAAACATTACAGATTTTTATGAGTTGAGGGGAGCATTGCGGCGAGCGCTTGACTGTAAGCCAGTAAAACAGCGGTTATAAGTTTTTTGCTTGGCAACCAAACTCCGAGAGTTATAACGATATTAGATATTTGAATTTCCTTTGCCTCCAAGTGCTACCTAGGATGCCCACTCATCAGGTCGGGGGACGCCGGCCATCCATGAGGGGAAATCCATGTTGCTCGAGCGCTCACCCGTAAAACGATTGCTGCCTGTCATGCTGGGCGCCTTGATTTCGTTGTCAGCCGTCAACATGGCCCAGGCCGATGCCACCCTGGACAAGATCGAACAGCGCCACGAACTGGTGGTGGGTGTGCTGCTGTCCGGTGGCCCGTTCGGCGGCATCGACCCCACCACCCAGAAACCGCGCGGCTTGAACGTCGAGCTCGCCCAGGAATTGGGCCGGCAACTGGGCGCCGAGGTGCAATTGGTGCCGGTATTGCCCGCCAACCGCGTGCAGTTCTTGCAGCAGGGCAAAGTCGATGTGCTGATCGCCAATATGGAATGGACCGCCGAGCGCGGTGAAATCCTCGGGTTCGTACCCACGCCGTTCTACCGCGTCGGTGGTACCGCGGCGGTGCTCAAGGACAGCACGATCAGCCGCTGGGAAGACCTGAAGAATCAACCGGTGTGCACCTCCCAAGGCAGCAGCTACATCAAGCCGCTCACCGAGTTGGGCGTCCAGATCAAGGCTTTCAAGAGCTCCTCGGAATCACTCCTGGCACTGCGTGGCAATAACTGCGTCGCGGCGGTGCACGACGCCACGCTGATCAATCCACTGATTGCCGATAACGCCGAATGGCAGGGTTACCGCGCCCTGAGCCCGGAGCTGAACCCGGCACCCTCGGTGATCTGGACGCGCAAGGGGGAAAGCGACACCCAGGCCAGGCTTGACCCGATCATCAAGCAATTGCACCGCAGCGGCTGGCTGATCGAGGCCCAGACCCGTAACCGCATCACCCCGGCGTCACCCGCCTTGGTGGAATTGCAGAAACAGTTCCAGGCCAACGGCGCTTGAGCATCATCGCGCCTGTTTTCGCTCTTCAACCCACCGACGTTCAAGGTCATTGTCCATGATTTCATTTTTCGCCCCACGAACCCTGGTCAGCCTGTGCCTGGCGTGGTCCGTCGGCTGCGCGGCCAGCCTGGCCCACGCCGATGCCACGCTGGACCGGATCGAGCAACGGCATGCCATCAGCGTCGGGGTGATGCTCAGTGGCGCGCCGTTCGGCACCATCGACCCCAAGACTGGCGAGCACCTGGGCTATAACGTCGAGTTGGCCCAGGGCATCGGCAAGGCGCTGGGCGTGGAGACCCAGACCGTGTCGGTGCTGGCGCCAAACCGTGTGCAATTCCTGCAACAGGGCAAAGTCGACATCCTGATCGCCAACATGCAGTTCACCCAAGAGCGTGGCGAGATTCTCGACTACGTGCCGACGCCCTATGAGGAGGTCGGTGGGGCGGCGCTGATTCGCAAGGGTTCCGGCATCAGCCAGTGGGCCGATCTCAAAGGCAAGCCGGTATGCGTGTCCCAAGGCAGCAACTTCATCAAGCCCCTGCAAGAAACCTACGGCGCACAGATCAAGGCTTTTCGCAGCCAGTCCGAGTCGCTGCTGTCGTTGCGCGGCAATGGCTGCGTGGCAGCGGTCCATGTGAGCCCGACCCTGCATGCGTTGTTGAGCGAAGCCGAATGGGCCGGTTATGAAATCCCGCTGCCGGGGGATCTGATCCCATCGAATTCGGTGATCTGGCTGCGCAAGGGCGAGCACGACACCCAGGCCAAACTCGATGCCATCGTGCGCGACTGGCACCGCAGCGGCTGGCTGATCGAACTGGGCGAGCGCACCGGCATGGCACCGTCCCAGGCCCTGCGCGATCTGCATGCCAAGTACAGCCAGGCGGCCCCCCTGGCCGCGCAACCATGAGCCAGTCGTTGTTTCTGACGTTACAGGCACTGGTCGGCACCAAGCATGTGCAGGGCAGCGAAGACGCCGCGCCGTACCTGACCGACAAGCAGGGCCGTTACGTCGGCCAGGTGATTGCCGCGGTACACCCGGCCAGTACCGAAGAGGTCGCGGCGGTGGTCCGGGCTTGCGCCGCGACGGACACACCGGTGGTGGTGCAGGGCGGCAACACCGGGCTGATGGGCGGCGCCACCCCGGATGCCAGCGGCCGTGCCGTGTTGCTGTTGCTCGACCGAATGAATCGGGTACGCGTCGTGGACACCGACAACGACACCCTGACCGTCGAGGCGGGCTGCATCCTGCAAACCGTCCAGGACGTTGCCCGCCAAGCCGGTCGCCTGTTCCCTTTGAGCCTCGGTGCCGAAGGCAGTTGCACCCTCGGCGGCAACCTGGGCACTAATGCCGGCGGCACTGCGGTGCTGCGCTACGGCAATACCCGTGAATTGACCCTGGGCCTGGAAGTCGTGACCGCCCAGGGGGAAATCTGGGATGGCCTGCGCGGCTTGCGCAAGGACAATACCGGCTACGATTTGCGGGACCTGTTTATCGGCAGCGAAGGCACGCTTGGCATTATCACCGCCGCGACCCTGAAGCTGTTTCCGCTGCCCAAGGCCCAGGCCACCGCGTTTCTGGCGTTCGACTCCCTGGAGCAGGCCGTGGCCTTGTTGTCCCATGCCCGCGCCGGCTTTGGTGCCAGCCTGACGGCCTTCGAGTTGCTCAGTGCCGAGTGCCTTGCGCTATTGCGCGAGCAGTTTCCCGACGGCCCGCGTCCCTTCGCCAGTGCTCGCCAGCCTTGGTTCGCGCTGTTGGAACTGTCCGATAACCGCAGTGAAAGCCATGCACGGGAAGTCTTCGAGCAGGTACTGGGCGAAGCCTTCGAGCAGCACCTGCTGGCCGATGCGCTGATCGCCGAAAACCTCGTCCAGAGCCAGGCATTCTGGCAATTGCGGGAAAACATGAGCGATGCGCAAAAGCGTGCCGGTCGCAACATGAAGCATGATATCTCGGTGCCGATTTCCCAGGTCGTGGCGTTCGTTGCCCATACCGACGCGCTGTTGCAGGAGCGGTTTCCCGGCGTGCGGCATTACACCTTCGGTCACTTGGGGGACGGCAACCTGCATTACAACGTCGCCCATCCGCTGGACTCCACGGTCGACGCGCACATGGCCCATTACGCCGCCCTCAGCCGACTGGTCCACGACAGCGCCCACGCCCATGGCGGTTCGATCAGTGCCGAACACGGGATCGGCCAGCGCAAGGTGAACGAGCTGGGGCGCTACAAAAGTACCGTGGAACTGGACCTGATGCACCGGATCAAGCAGGCGCTGGATCCGCGCAATCTGCTCAATCCGGGCAAGGTCCTGGAGCAAATTCAGCCATGACGCTTTATCTGTCCAAGCGCGTGCAGCGTGTCTCGCTGTCCGCCAATGCCGCCGCCAAGTCCCGGGCCACGGCCCTGCGTGAAGCCGGTCGCGACATTCTCGACCTGACCACCGGTGAGCCGGATTTCGATACGCCGGCGCACATCAAGCAGGCCGCCTATGCCGCCATTGCCGCCGGTGCCACCAAGTACACGCCGACGCCGGGGGTGAAGGCCTTGCGAGTGGCGGTGCAACGCAAGCTGCACACGGAAAACCAGCTGGACTATCCGCTGGCATCCATTGTGATTGCCAACGGTGCGAAACAGATCATCTTCAATGCCTTCGCCGCGACCCTCGATGACGGCGACGAAGTGCTGGTACCGACGCCATACTGGCCGTCCTTTCCGGACAGCGTGCGCTTCAACGGTGGTGAGCCGGTGTTCATCGAATGTGGGCTGGACCAAGGCTGCAAGCTCACGCCTCGACAACTGGAGCAACACATCGGCGAGCGCACGCGCTGGCTGATCCTCAACAGCCCCGGCAACCCCAGTGGCGCGGTGTACAGCGAGGCAGAACTGCAAGGCTTGGCCCAGGTGCTGCGCCGGCATGCCCACGTGCTGATTCTGCTGGATGAACTCTACGAACATATTCGTTTCGACGGGCGCCCGCCCCAGAACCTGCTCAACATCGCGCCGGATTTGCAATCGCGCTGCCTGCTGGTGGGCGGAGTGTCGAAAACCTATGCCATGACCGGTTGGCGCATCGGTTTCGGTGCCGGGCCGCAAGCGCTGACCGATGCCATGACCGTGGTGCAATCGCAATCCACCTCCGGGGCGTCCTCGGTCGGCCAGGCGGCGGCCTTGGCGGCGTTCGAGGGCGGGCTGGATTTCTTGCCGGAACAGGTCGCGGCCTATCGTCAGCGCCGTGATGTGCTGGTGAGCACCTTGCGCAATGTCGAGGGCCTTGAAGTCCTCGAGCCTCACGGTGGTTTTTTCGTCTTTGTGTGCTGCGCCGGGCTGTTGGGGCGCTATCGCCCGGACGGCCGGCGGCTGGAGCACGATGCCGATGTCATTGCGTACCTGCTGGACGAGGGCGTGGCTGGCGTTGCGGGCAGTGCCTATGGTTTGTCGCCGTGGTTTCGCCTGTCCATCGCCACGGCGACCGAAACCGTCGCCGAAGCGGGCCGCCGTATTGCCTACGCCTGCGGCCAATTGAGGGGCGAACCATGACCCATTGGCTGGAGCAATTCGTCCATTGGAGCGCGGGCCTCGGCCTCAACTACAACTTTCTGCTCGATGCCTATCAGCGCGGCACGCTGGAGCAGGGCGCGCTGACCACGGTGTTGCTGTGCCTGCTGACCATCGTCGGCAGCCTGCTGGCGGGCGTCGGCCTGGCGGCGCTGCTGACGTCGGGCAAGGCCTGGCTTGCAAGGCCTGCGCGGGTGTTTGTCGAAGTCACGCGCAACACGCCGACCCTGGTGCAGCTGTATTGCGCCTTCCTGGTGTTGAACATGCTGCTGACCGAGGCCGTCGGTGCGGCCAACCCGCTGACCCCCTTCGCCTGGGTGGTGATCGTGATCTCGCTGCACAAGGGCGCGTTCCATGCCGAGGCGCTCAGGGCCGGCATCGAGGCCGTGCCCACGGTGACCCTGGAGGCGGCCAGTTCGCTGGCCTTCAACAGCCGCCAGTTGTTATGGAACGTGCAACTGCCCCTGGCCCTGCGTTTTGCCTTGCCGTCGCTGATCAACAACCTGATCGACCTGGTGAAAATGACCGCCGTGGCCTCGGCCATCGCCGTGGGCGACATCACCTATGCGGCCATCATGATCTGGACCCAGAGCGATAACGTGCTGGAACTGATGATCCTGATCCTGGGTTTTTTCGGCCTGCTGAGTTTCACCGTCAACTGCGTGGGGCGCTACCTCGAAGCGCGCCTGAGGATGCCCGGCTATGGCCATTGATTCGTCCGTCATCGCGCCACTGGCCAGGCCGCGGCGACATTTCGGCAAAGTGCTGCTGGGGCTGGCGACGTTGTCCTGGCTGGTGTATGTCGCCCCGCACAGTCCGGTGTTCAAGGCCTTGTTGCAATGGTCGCCGGCCCTGGCCGCGGGGTTCGGCCAGAACATTCTCATCAGCCTGCTGGCCATTGGGCTGGGCTCCGCGGCGGGGCTGCTGGTCGGCGCCATGGTCCTGTCGCCGCTGCGCTTGCTGCGCTGGCCGGCGCGGATCTGGGTGCAAGTCTTCCGCAACGCGCCCTGGCTGGTGCTGATCTACTTCACTACGTATGTGTTCCCGTTCGAGGTTCGTATCGGCAGCGGCTATGTCGCGTTCCCCGACTGGGTCAAGGTCACCCTCGGCCTGGCTTTGCCCGCCAGCGCCAATGTCGCGGAAATCTTCCGTGGCGCCATCGCCTCGATTCCCAGTACCCAATGGGAGGCGGCGCGTTCCCTGGCGTTCACCCGTGGGCAGATTTTCCGCTCGATCATCCTGCCGCAGTGCTTCAAGCGCATGTTGCCGCCGTGGATGAACCTCTACGCGGTGATCACCATGGGCACCGCATTGGCCTCCCTGGTGGGCGTGCACGACGTGATCGACACCGCGCAGATCGCCAGCAACACCGTGAACCTGACCGGTTTCACCGTGGTGATCTACCTGAGCCTGCTGGTGCTGTTCTTTGCCTATTGCTACCCGATTTCCCGCCTCACCCAATACCTGGAGCGACGTTATGCCTTCTACTGAAACCGTCGCCGAACCCCTGGTCAGCCTGCGCGACCTGCACTTGTCGTTCGGCAGCAACCCGGTGCTCAAGGGCATTGACCTGGACGTGCGCCGTGGCGAAGCCGTGTCGATCATCGGCCCGTCCGGCTCGGGCAAATCGACAATCCTGCGTTGCATCACCGGCCTGTTGCAACCCCAGCGGGGCAGCATCCGTGTCGGTGCCACCGAGGTCCACACCCTCGCCCAGGAAGCCCAGCGCATCGAGTTGCGCAAGCGCGTGGGGTTCGTGTTCCAGCAGTACAACCTGTTCCCGCATCTGTCGGTGCTGGAGAACCTGGTGATTGCGCCGCGCAAGGTCCTGGGCCGCAATCGGGCCGACGCCGAAAAAGATGCCCGCGCCTTGCTCGCCAAGGTGCGCATGGAGCACAAGGCCGATGCCTATCCGGGACAACTCTCGGGCGGCCAGCAACAACGGGTGGCGATTGCCCGCGCCCTGGCGATGCGGCCGGAGCTGATCCTGTTCGATGAAGTGACCTCGGCCCTGGATCCGGAAACTGTCGGCGAAGTGTTGACGGTGATTCGCGAGCTGACCGAAGAGGGCATGACCTGTGTGCTGGTGACCCACGAAATGCGTTTCGCCGAGGAGATCAGCGATGTCGTCTATTTCACCGAGAACGGCGTGATTGTCGAGCACGGTAGCGCCGCGCGGATTTTCCAGCACCCCACCAGCGAGCGCACCCGGGAGTTTCTGCGCCATGCCTTGGGTGACCCGGGGCGACGGCCGCCCATCGCCGATGATCCTTACCTGTTGACCAACCTGAGTCGCTACAGCCTGTCCGTCTAAAGGAGCCTGCCATGACCACCCCTGACCGTGCCGATATCATCGAGAACTTCCTCAAACAAGTGCGCGTCATTCACCAGCGTGGCGTCGATCGAGCCGCGCTCGAACAGATCGTCGTGCTGCTGGAAGCCCTGGCCGAGCGCCGCGACCTGTTCAACTTCGAGGCCTTTCCGGCACCGGAGTCGGGGCAGGGCAGCACCGCGTTTCGCTATCGCCTCAATGACGACGGCGACACCCCGACGCTGTACCTGAACTCGCTGCTACCGGGCAAAAGCACCATCCCCCACAACCACGAGACCTGGGCCATCATCAGCGCCATTGAAGGCCAGGAAATCAACTACGTCTATCGACGCGATGACGAAGGTCGCGAACCGGGATACACCACCTTGCACCTGGAAAAAGAGGTGATCGTGCAACCCGGTACATCCATCGCGTTCCTGGGTGAGGACCTGCATGGCATTCGGGTCGCAGGCGAGCAACCGACCCTGCATTTCCATCTCTATGGCTTGCCGCTGGAGTCACTCAACGGTCGTTACGGCGTCGAAGCCGACGGGCGCATCCTCAATTACAACGCCTCGCAAATGGCCCCGTCGATCAAGGCCTATGCCCACTGACGCCAACCTTGCGTTCCAGTCACTCCATTTTTCCAGCGGGACTCCCATGAGCCAGACCCTAACTCCCCAGCAACTGCAGCAGTGGTTGTTCGACGGGCAGGAAATCGCCCTGTTTGATGTGCGTGAGCACGGCCAATATGGCGAAGCCCATCTGTTTTTCGGGGTGAACCTGCCCTATAGCCGTTTGGAGTTGGAAGTGTGGCGGTTGGCGCCGAACCTCCAGGTGCGGTTGGTGCTCCATGATCAGGATGGCGGGGATCTGGCGGAGCGTGCGGCGCAACGCCTGCAAGCGTTGGGCTATGTCAATGTGCACATCCTGGAGGGCGGCGCCGATGGCTGGCAGGCCGCCGGCTATCAGCTGTTCGCTGGTGTGCACGTGCCGTCCAAGGCTTTTGGCGAGCAGGTGGAGGCGGTCCGTCATACGCCTCACGTCAGCGCCCGTCAACTGGCGCAGTGGCAGGCCCGGGGTGAGCCGCTGGTGATACTCGACGGCCGACCGTTGGAGGAGTATCGCAAGATGACCATTCCCGGTTCGATCTGTTGCCCCAATGGCGAACTAGGCTACCGCGTGCACGACCTGGTGCCGGACGAGCAGACCCCCATCGTGGTCAATTGCGCCGGCCGGACCCGCAGTATCATCGGCGCCCAGACGTTGATCGACCTGGGCTTGAAAAACCCTATCTATGCCCTGGAAAACGGTACGCAAGGCTGGCACCTGGAAGATCTTCAACTGGAACACGGCAGCGAGCGTCGCTATGCCGATGAGGTGTCGAGCAGCACGTTGCCGGGGCAGCGCCTGGCGGCGGCACGCCTGGCCGAACGGGCCGGAGCGCCCGCCGTCGGGGCTGCGCAGGTCGAGCAGTGGGCCGCGGAGGCCGGGCGCAGTCTGTTCCTCTGCGACGTGCGTACCGCCGAGGAGTTTGCCGCTGGCACGTTGTCGGGTGCGCAACACACGCCGGGCGGGCAGTTGATTCAATCCACCGATCTGTACGTGGGCGTGCGCCAGGCGCGGGTGGTGCTGTTCGACAACGACGGTGTGCGCGCACCAATCATCGCCAGTTGGTTGCGGCAGCTGGGGCACGAGGCCTTTGTGTTGTCCGGTGGGTTGAGCAGTGGCCTGGCATTACCGGCACGCGCCGGCGTCGCGCCTGAAAAGCTGCCGCTGATCAGCGTGCAGGCCTTGGCCGATGCCCTGAAGGATGACGCAGTGGCCTTGATCGACCTGCGTTCGAGCCGGGCGTATCGCAAAGGTCATATCGCCGGAGCGCGTTGGTCGATCCGACCATTATTGGCCCGTGCGCTGGCGGGCGAGCAGCGGCCGCTGGTGCTGGTGGCCGATGACGCCCGACTCGCCGCCCTGGCGGCACTGGAGCTGCCTCGAGCGGAGGTCCGCTTGCTGGACGGCGGTCCAGATGCCTGGCGCTCGGCGGGCCTGGCGCTGCAAGAAGGCGCCGATACATTGCCGGATGCACAGTGCATCGACTTCCTGTTCTTCACCCATGACCGCCACGCTGGCAACAAGGACGCGGCGCGCCAATACCTGGCGTGGGAAATCGGTCTGCTGGCGCAAATGAGTCAGGAGGAGGTCGCCAGCCTCAAGCCATTGCAGGGACAGCCTCAAGGCACTGTCGCTGAGCGGCTGCGGACTCGTCTGGTCCATGGCGCGCGCACCGCAAAGGGTGGCGGTGCCAGGCCCGTCAACGTACCGGTCAGCCGTCTGAGCACGGTGCTGTTCGACAACCTGGCCCAGATGCGTGACGCCCGTGCCCGGCGCGACAGCGAGCGAGTCCTGAGTTATGGCGCCCGGGGCAATCCGACGGCTTTCGCCCTGGAAGACCTCGTCACTGAATTGGAGGGTGGCTACCGCACGCGGCTGTTTGGCACCGGGTTGGCTGCCGTGGCGCAAACCTTCCTGGCCTACCTGCGGCCTGGCGATCATGTGCTGATCACCGATGCGGTGTATGCCCCGGTACGGCGTGTGGCCCGGGACTTCCTCGAGGCCTTCGGCATAGCCGTCGACTACTTCGCCCCCGACGGCAGCGACCTGCCCGGACGGTTGCAGGCCAATACCAAAATGGTCTACACCGAAGTGCCCGGTTCATTGCTCTACGAGCTCTGCGACTTGCCGGCCATCGCCGCACTCTGCAAGCCGCGCGGCATCTTGCTGGCGGTGGACAATACTTGGGGTTCGGGCGTGTTGTACCGGCCACTGGCATTAGGCGCCGACATCTCGATCATGGCCCTGACCAAATACCTGAGCGGCCACAGCGACGTGGTCATGGGCAGCGTGTGCACGCGTCAGGAGGCTTGGCCGGCACTGGCGGCCATGAGCGACAGCTTCGGCAACACCGTCAGCCCCGACGACGCCTACCTGGTCCTGCGTGGCGCACGCACCCTCGTGCCACGCCTGGACACCCATGAGCGCCAGGCCCTGGAAATCGCCCATTGGCTGCAGGCGCAACCGCAGGTGAAGCGGGTCTTCCATCCCGCGCTGCCCGAGCATCCTGGCCACGGCTTGTGGCAGCGGGATTTCAAGGGCAGCAATGGGTTGCTGTCCTTTGAACTACGCGAACACGACGACGCTTACCTGGAGCGATTCATCGACGCGTTGCAGGTGTTTGGGTTGGGCGCGTCCTGGGGCGGATTCGAGAGCTTGGTGACCGTTGCTGATACCCAAAATCGGCAACGTGGCGAGGATCGGGCATTGAACCCGGTGGTGCGCTTGCATGTGGGGTTGGAGGATGTCGAGGTGTTGATCGAGGACTTGCGGCGGGGATTTGCGCAGGCTGCTGCCAGTGCATCGATTGCGAACTGACCCAGCGCTATCGCGAGCAAGCTCGCTCCCACAAGGGGCCTGCATAGGTTTCAATACTGTGCAGCACCACAAATCCAGTGTGGGAGCGAGCTTGCTCGCGATGGCGGCAGTACATCCAACCCCAATGCGCACTGACCCACCGCTTTGGCGAGCAGGGTTGTGCACCCCACCACAAAAACCTATCGACACTGGGCTACCAAATCCCTTGGCAACCGCTACCATTGGGCGCAGACCTCCCGACGCCCCTGGACATTCACTTTCATGAAATTGCGCCTGTTGACCGCTGCCCTGTTTTTCACCTGCACCCTGACTCACGCCGCTGAATCGAAACCCGTTCCGAAAGCCCTGGAGGCACAGATCGGGCACTTGGTCGCGCTGATCAAGGACAGCTATGCCACCGGCTACCCGGAAGCGACGCTGGTGCAGACGCTGGACACTGGCGAGGACAGCCAGGTCACCCTCGCGGTCTTCACCATCGAGGGTTTCGGTATGGGCAACAACTACAGCCAATACCTGGCGGCCTTTACGCCCGAAGAGAACGAGGACGGCGTGCCGCACTACAGCCTGTTGGACGTGATGCGCATCGGGGGCGACAGCTGGCGTGCCATCGACAAACTGGATGCCAGGCTGGTCAGCGACCCGACGGGTGAGCAGACGCTGATCGACATTCCTGTGATGGAAAATACCGATGACGATGCGCCGAACTTCCCGAGCAGGGCTGCTGTGATTCACCTATCGCTGGAGGGGGCACAGTCGCTGCGATTGGTAGAAAAAAGGTAAGTCGCGTTGTCCCCCGGGCCATCCATGCTCATACCTGATCCATCGCCTCGCTCACCCACCGGTCCTCACCCAGGAACCCGCCACTCTGATGGTGCCACAGCCGCGCGTAGATGCCGTTCCTGGCGAGCAATTCGGTGTGGGTGCCCTGTTCGATGATGCGTCCATCATCCATGACGATCAGTCGATCCATCGCCGCAATCGTGGACAGCCGATGGGCGATGGCGATGACGGTTTTACCCTGCATCATTTCATCGAGGCTTTCCTGGATGGCCACTTCGACTTCCGAATCCAGCGCGCTGGTCGCCTCGTCAAGGAGCAGGATCGGGGCGTTCTTGAGCATCACTCGGGCAATCGCGATGCGCTGGCGCTGGCCGCCCGACAGCTTGATGCCGCGCTCGCCGACCAAGGTGTCGTAGCCGGTGTGACCCTGGCGGTCGCTCAGTTGGCTGATGAACTCATCGGCCTGGGCATTGGCCGCGGCACGGCGGATTTGTGCGTCGCTCGCATCGGGTCGGCCATAGGCGATGTTGTCGCGAATGGAGCGGTGCAGCAGGGACGTATCCTGGGTGACCATGCCGATGGCGCTGCGCAGGCTGTCTTGCGTCACGTGCGCAATGTCTTGCCCGTCGATGCGGATCTGCCCGCTGTCGACATCATAGAAGCGCAGCAGCAAGTTGATGAGCGTGGATTTGCCCGCGCCGGAGCGGCCCACCAGGCCGATTTTCTCCCCCGGGCGAATGTTCAGGCTCAAGCCATCGAGCACCTGGCGTTCGCCATTGTAGTTGAAGCTCACATTGTCGAAGGTGACCGCTCCGCCTGAGGTCACCAGCACCCCCGCGTCCGGCGCATCCTGCACCTTGGGGCCGCGAGTAAGGGTGGCCATGCCATCCTGCACGGTGCCGATGCTCTCGAACAGCGAGGTCATTTGCCACATGATCCAGTGCGACATGCCGTTGATACGCAACGCCATGGCGGTGATCGCCGCCACGGCACCGGCGCCGACGTCGCCCTGGTGCCACAGCCAGAGGGCATAACCGCCTGCCGCCATGATCAACCCCACCACCAACGCCTGGTTGACGATCTCGAATTGGCTGACCAGACGCATCTGGCGAAAGCCGGTCTGTTTGAAGTCCTCCATGGCCGCGCGGGCGAAGTGCGCTTCACGATTGGAGTGGGAGAACAGCTTCACGGTCGTGATGTTGGTGTAGGCGTCCGAGATACGTCCGGTCATCGAAGAGCGCGCATTGGCCTGTTCCTGTCCGACTTTCCCCAGGCGGGGCACGAAGTAGAGCATGGCCAGCCCGAACAGCACGATCCAGGCCACGAAAGGCAGCATCAGTTTCAGGGCGAAGCCACCGGCCAATGCGATGATCGCGATGAAATACACGCCGATTCCGGGGGCGATCTCGATCAGGGTGAACAGCACGTCACGCACGGCCAGCGCAGTCTGCATCACCTTGGTGGTGACCCGGCCAGAGAACTCGTCGGAAAAAAACGACAGGCTTTGCCGCAGCATCAGGCGGTGAAAGTCCCAACGCAGCCGCAACGGCAGATTGATCGCCAATACCTGGTGCTGCACCATGGTACGCAACGCTACCAGCCCGATGCTGGCCAGCATGACGAGGCCCATGCCCCACAGCACGCGACTTTCCTGCGCCGCCGCCTCACCGCCGGCCTGCCAGGTCGAAAGCAGGTCCACGACCTGGCCGAGGAAGGAAAACAGCCATGCTTCATAGATCGACACACCGGCGCTGAGCAGCGCAAACGCGAGGATGTAACCGCGGGCGCCCCGTGTGCAGGCCCAGAGAAACCGGGCCAGGCCTTCGGGCGGCGGGGGGACCTCGTCGGGCGGGAAAGGGTCGAGCCTTTGTTCAAATACGCGAAGCATGGGGGTCTCCGAAACGATCGATCAGGAGATTCTGCCACTTAAAGGCTGCTTTGAGGGTTCTGTGGCGCTGTGGTCGAATTGAGCGCTCTCAGGGATTGGCCCTCATCCGGCGCCGGATCGCCGTGCGCAGATGCATTCGAGGGCATTACTGCGCACTTAATTCCCACAACACATCCAGTACATGTTGCGTAGACCGCTCGATGTCCAGACTGCGGTGGGCGATACCCAGTTGACGCCACAACAAGGGCTTTAATGGCCGCATGACGATCCGGGTATCGGGCAATGGCGTGGAGGCCTCATGGGGCAACAACGTCGCACCATATCCCGCCGCCACCAGGCTTTTGATCGCATCGTTGTAGTTCAGTTGAATGCGCGGCACCGGCTGTCGGCCGTCACTGGCGAACCACTCCGACGTCAAGCGCGAAAGGCGAGTGGCGGGGTCATTCAAAATCAACGGCTGAGCGGACAGCCAACCGGGTGTCACGGTATCCGGGCATTCCCAGCGAGCCGGCAAGAAGGCCATGACCGGGTCCCGTCGCCACGGCTCGATCCGCAGGCCCTTCATCGGCGACTGCGGCAGCGCGACCAGACCGATCTCCAAGGAGCCCTCGGCAAGCTTCTTCAAGGTTTCCTGGGAGGTGAGCACCGCGACCTGCACATCGATAGCGGGGTGGCGTTGGCTCAACGTTTCCAAAGCGTTTGGCAGCAACTGGGCGATGGCCCCGGTGGAGGCGCCTAGCCGTACACGTCCGACCAATCCCTGTACCTGACGCTCCACGTCCTCGAGCGCCTGCTCCGCATCCGCCAACAGGCGCCGCGCGCGCTCCACCAGGGTATTTCCTATCGCTGAAGGCTGAACGCGCCCACGTGTGCGCGACAAGAGCTTGCCGCCCACCCGCGACTCCAGGTCGGCGATATGCAGGCTGACAGTGGGTGGCGCAAGGTGCAGCACGCGCGCGGCTTCGGCAAACGATCCCAGGTCGGCAATCGCCACCAACGTACGCAGCCGGTCCAGGCTGATTTCCCGCATAAGTGAGCCCTTGTTCAGGAAAACTGAATTCCAGCGTTAATAAATTCAACTTTTCCTATCTTAGCGCCTCGCTGAACATTGGAACTCCTGATTTTCAATGTTCGAGAGCATGGCCATGGCAAGTCCCCTTGTATTCATCGATGGCGACCAAGGCACCACCGGGTTGCAAATCCATCAACGTCTGCGCGACCGGAGCGATCTGCGGCTTATCACCCTCAGCGCCGAATATCGCAAGGATCCGCAACGCCGCGCTGAAATCATCAACGATTGCGACATCGCAATTCTTTGCTTGCCCGACCCGGCTGCGCGCGATGCGGTCGCGAGCATCAAAAACCCGGCGGTACGCGTGATCGATGCAAGTTCCGCGCACCGTACCCATCCAGACTGGGTCTACGGTTTCGCGCAGATGAACTCGCAGCAGGCCGGACGAATCGCCACGGCGCGGCGGGTCAGCAACCCCGGGTGCTATCCCACGGGCGCGATAGGGCTGCTACGTCCACTGCTGGAGGCTGGGCTACTGCCCACGGACTACCCGATGAATATTTACGCCGTGTCGGGCTATTCCGGAAAAGGGCGTGCCGGCGTAGAAGAATATGAGGGGGAGGGCGCATCGCAGGCGCCGGCGTTTCAGGTCTATGGGCTGGAGCTGGCACACAAGCATATTCCGGAGATCCAGCAGCAAAGCGGGCTGACGGAACGGCCGATGTTTGTGCCGGCCTATGGCGCTTTTCGGCAGGGGATCGCGCTGACCATACCTGTGCAAACCCGCTTGTTGGCGCCTGGCGTGAGCGCGGTGCAGTTGCATGCGTGTCTGACCCAGCACTACGCCGATGCGCGCCATGTACACGTGATGTCGACGCAGGAAGCTAAAGAGTTGACGTTCCTCGATCCCCAAGCGCTGAACGGCACAGATGATTTGCGATTGTCGGTGTTCGAGAACGATGAGACCGGGCAGGTTTTGCTGGCCGCGGTGTTTGACAATCTTGGGAAGGGCGCCGCGGGCGCGGCGGTGCAGAATCTGGACCTGATGCTGGCAGGCGCATGACCGCGCCAATCAGTGAAGCCCTCGGTATCGAAAAACCGACACAGCTGCCGTGACGAAGTGCGTCGGGATTTCGCTATTGATGGGAGTACAGTTTCGCAGCATTGGCAAAGCCTTTGGCTCTGAAAATAGCGCTGCCTTCGCCGAGACTGCCGTCATTGCTCACGAGATAAACCTCGTTGGTATCGGGCTTGAGTGCCATGCTCGTTGAGCGAAGAAAGTGGCCCTTTTCGCGCCCAGGAATCAAGATCTGGCCGATGGGCAAACCGTTAGGATTGAGTACCAGCACGCGGCCTTGGCTGTACAGGGCCACGTACAGATTGCCATCTTGATCGACACGCATTGAGTCAGGTGACGGGCCGCTGAACCGGTAGACAACGGCTTCCCCGAAGGGCGCGATTGTCTTGGCATCTTTCAGTTCGATTCGGTGCAACAGTCCCGTCGCGAACTCCGTGACCCAAAGGGTCTTGCCGTCGGGAGAGAGCGCAATGCCGTTGGCGATCGCGAGATTGGGCAGGATCGAGACGATTGTCTTGCCGCCAGCTGGAACGTAATAGACGCCGCCGGTGGGCTGAGTCGATGTGCCCTTGAAGTCGGTGAAATAAAATCCCCCCGTGCTGTCGAACACGAGGTCATCCACCAGATGGTTTTTGCTTGCGGGGATGATGACTTGCTTTCCCGAGCCGTCCGGTTTGTAGGCTGTCAGGTTGCCGGTATTTTTGAAATTACCCAGCCCTGCCACAAACAATCTGCCGTCTTTATGAATAGCCAGTCCCGCACTTCCCAGCGCGTTTTTCGGCACGACGACACTGAGTTTCTTTTCGGGATCGACCTTTAGAACCTGCCCCCCGAACACCTCGACAAGCAGCAGATTGCCGGCCCTGTCGAACGATGGCCCTTCCAGTTGCAGAGGGCCGTCGGACACCTTCAGCCACAGATCGGCTGTCACCGTCGGCAACTCTTTTTCGGGTGACCCAATGGCCTGGAGTTGCTGGCCCTCTGCCGGGTAGTTCAGGGTGGGGATAGCATCCGCGTGGGCTTGTACGATGCCAGCGCTGAAGGCCAGGCACAGGGAAGCCAAGAGGTATTTGCGCATGTTGGTTACCTTCGTGTTGTTGTTATGTTGAAGTGGCTCATACGCTCAATAGGGCGACGATGGCGGGCACCGTCAGTACAGCGGTGTAGTACCCCATGAACTGCACGCCGATGTTGAAGCCAAGGAAGCGCGATAGAAAACCACCCAGCAGGCCGACGGTGACAATGACCAGTAAGCCGAGTGCTCCGCCCTCCCAGATGCCGATCACCAGGATCAGGCCGACAAATGTCGAGATCACCGCTTCGTGACTGATTTTGCGTGAGACGAAGGACGCTGCCCGGTGGGCGTAATTCATCGTGAAGGGATAGGCAATGAGGATCGCCACGATCACCGCCAGCATCCCATAACCCAGAAACTCCCACGTGCTGAGCAGGGTATGGAGGTTGTTGACCTGCCCGGTGGCGGTGTCAACGCTGAAGCGAGGCGGGGCGTTGAACAGCGGTGCGGCCGGCCCTGCGGCGACCGGACTCAACGGCAAGCCAAACGCGATCAACGGGATCAAGGCTTCAGCGATGTAGGTCGCTTCAGTGACACCGTTACGGGCCGTGATCACCGTTGTCAGCCGATGGTAGACATGCTTGACCCGTGACCCGACGAGTTCGCCCATGATCACGGTCATCGCGACGGGGCTGAAGACGAACGTTGCGCTGGAGATAACGGCCGTGATCGCAGTCCACAGGCTTTGTTTGCTGTCCAGCACCTTGAGCGGGTTGGGGAAAAAACCGCCCCAGCCTTTCACATCCGCAGACAGCGAGAAGGTGCGCACTTGCTGGCGTCTCATCGTCTCCCGTTCAGCGGGGGCGAGCATTGAAAATAGCGCGGCAATCAGCGGGCCAATGGCGATACCGAGGAAATAGCTGACGCTCAGCTTGACGCCGTATTGTCCGGTGATGCTTTGCAGGCCGACGATGACCATCACGAAGGGGACAAGCGCGAGCACCGCCGCAAGCCGCCCCTTGGAAAACCATGCAATGGCGATCGCAGCGAGCAGGAACACCCAGGGGGCGGCGCGTTTGATCGTGTCGCCAAAAGGCGCGAGCATCACGGCGAAAAGCACCGCCGTGGGCACTGCGATCAGCGCCGCGATCACAGCGCCTGAAATCATCTTGCGCAGGGCGACGTGGGGTACGCCCAGGTTGCGCAGGAAGTTGGCCTCGCGCATCAGGGGGGTTGCCAGGGTGTCGCCGGGGATGCCCAGTAATGCCGTGGGCACGGCGTGAGTCATGTGTTTGGCCACTGCACCTGCGAGAAAGAACGTCAGGACACCGGGCGCAGGTACACCCAACAGCACCACGAGCAATGTGAGTGGGGCGAGGGTGGTGGTTTCATCGCTGCCCGAGATGAGGCCAATCCCGGCGAAGATCACTGCACCTAATATGCCCATCCCGAACGCAATGAGAATCTGCTCCAACAGGGGTGTCATCATGACCGGCCACCGTTGGCCCGGATCGGAGCGACCGGGGCTATCGTTGCGTCTTTTTGAGCGTTAGCGGCACGCGTGAGGTTTGTCTCGTAATCTGCAAACACCTCATAAAGGTCCATTTCATGCAGTTCAGCGAGTGCTTTTGCGGGTAGATCCGACAGGTTTCCAAGGTCTCCGAACTCGTCCTGCAATTCCGCTAAAACCTTTGCTCGCCACGCAGGATCTGCCTGGTGCTCTACCACATTGCGCTTGGGTTTGAAGAGCTTTGCACTGATGGCTCCCCCCACCAGGCAGCCGACGATGCCCACCAGCATGGCGTAGGCCTTGGCCATTTGGACGTTGTCTACCCAACCCACGAGCAAGTGTTGCGCCAGGAAAAAAGCCCCCAGGCTGACGGCTGCGCCTATGGCAATGGCGTAAATCAGGTGACGACCGTTTACGGTGTCACCCCATAATTCATAGAGATCGGATTTCAAGGATTTCTCCTACTGCCCTTGCGAGCTTTTATTGTTATGAACATCAAGGAACGTAGCGGAGTCAGGCCTCTCGTCGTCGTTTTGCCAAGAGCGCTCGCGCAACCCTGGACGCCGTTTCATGACCCAGATGAGCGTCAATGAACTTCCCGGCATCAACCAGCAATCGAACGGGCAGTTCGAGATGGCTCTTCATCACTCGGCCCGTTTTTGCTTGAGAAGCTCCGCCGCTTTGTCGGAGCGAACGTCCCGTGCATCGACCATCTCTTTGACCAGCCAAGTCACTTCATCGCCTTTCGCGCCGGCTGACAGCGCAATATTGCGTGCATGCAACGCCATGTGGCCACGCTGGATGCCTTCCGTAGAGAGCGCTCGCAATGCGCCGAGGTTTTGGGCCAAGCCGACAGCGACCGCGATTTCGGCGAGTTCCTGAGCGGTTTTCACCCCCAGAATGCGCAAGGAGAGTTGCGCCAGTGGGTGGGTTTTCGTAGCGCCGCCGACCAGCCCGACAGGCATCGGCATTTCGAGAGTGCCCACCAGATTCCCTTCGCTGTCTTTTTCCCACGTTGTCAGCGAGCCGTAGTGCCCATCGCGGCACGCGTAGGCGTGAGCCCCCGCTTCCACTGCGCGCCAGTCGTTACCTGTGGCGACGATCAGCGGGTCAATCCCATTCATGATGCCCTTGTTGTGGGTCGCGGCACGGTAGGGGTCGATGACGGCAAAGTTGTAGGCGTCGAGAATGCCTTCGATCACGTCCTCACCTTTATAAGCGGCAGTGGTGAGCAACGCTGGGGCGATGCGGACCTGGGCGCGGGCCAGGCGCAAGTCGGCGAGGTTCGAGAGAATGCGCAGGCGTACCTTCCCGCCGGTGATTTCCTCCATCAACGGGGCGACCGCTTCCGCCATCGTGTTCACGGTATTGGCACCCATCGCGTCACGCACGTCCACGATCAAGTGAGCCACGAGCATGGGGCCTCTCGGGCTTTGGGCAAAGGTGTGGACTTCGAGGTCCCGGCAACCGCCCCCTAGCTTATTGAGCAATTGATCCTTGCGATTTGCCAATTCAATGATGTCGTCTTTGCGACGCAGGAGGCTGAGCCGGGCATTGAAGGGGTCTTCAATGTCGACGATCTGGACTTGTGCGCGCATCAGCGGTTGCGAACTGGACGTCAGGAATCCACCCGCGTCACGGGCAAGCTTGGCCATGAAAGAGGCTGCGGCAACAACTGAAGGCTCTTCCACGACCAGTGGGACAATGACGTCTCGGCCATTGATCTGGAAATTGCTGGCGACGGCGTACGGTAATTCGAACTTGCCGATCACGTTCTCGATCATGCCATCGGCTATTTCGAGCGGGAGCGCGCCTTCCTCGCTAAGCAGGGCAACGTCAGCGGCCGGGAGGTCGAGCAGGTCTTGAAGGTGATTGAGGCGCTCGGCAGGCGTCAAGCTGCGAAAATTGGGAAGGCGAGAGTCGATGCTCATCTGGGAAAATCCTGTCGCGGTTGTTGTTTTAAGTTGAAGTCACACTATTCCGCTCTGTGCCTATAAAGAAGGTACAGTTTGGACGGACAGTACCTAAGCTGTACCCTTGACGCTGGCCCCGGAAGGATTCTCGACATGAGCAGAATGACCCTGGCTCAGCAGCTCACCGCTTCGTTGGCAGCCCGGATCGACGACGGGACTTATCGTGTGGGCGACCGTTTGCCGTCACTTCGTGAATGCATGCGTTTGTTGGGACATTCAAAAAATACGGTCATCACGGCGTATGAAGCGCTGGCGTCTCAAGGCTTGGTTGAAGCCAGGCATGGGCAGGGCTTTTTCGTCAAACAAGGCACCAGCGGTCACTACGAACCTGAGGAACCACCGCCCTATGCCAGGGCGATGGATACCATTTGGCTAATGCGCCAGCAATTCGTCCGCGAGCCTGGGCATTCGCCCCTTGGGGAAGGATTCCCTCCCGTAGAGTGGTTAATGGACATGCGCCTGGACAAGTTCACCCGGCAAATCATGCGGATGGGGGTTACCACGTTGTTCAGGTACGGAAATCGCCTGGGCAATGCCAGCCTGCGCCAGCATCTGGTGCAAAAATTGGCGTCTTACGCCATTAGCGCGAATCCCCGGCAAATCGTCACGACTCACGGTGCGAATCATGGGCTGGACCTGATCATCCGACGCTTCCTTGCGTCCGGGGACACGGTACTTGTCGAGGATCCAGGCTATTACCCCTTGTTCGGCAAGCTGCAATTGCAGGGGGCTCGAATGCTGTCCGTGCCGCGTTTGCCCGACGGTCCGGATCTTGATGCCCTGGAAGCACACCTGCGCCTGCATAAACCGAAACTGTTTTTCCTGCAGTCCGTTGGCCATAACCCGACAGGGTCTGACATTTCGCCGGGTAAGGCGCATCGACTGGTTCAATTGGCGCAGGAGCATGATTTCATTTTGGTGGACGATGACGCGTTGGCTGATTTCAAGCCCGCCGCAGCCATCAGAGTGTCGGCATTGGACCAACTGAAGCGTTCGCTGTACGTGGGGAGCTTTTCGAAATCCGTTTCCGCAGCCCTGCGAGTAGGGTTCATCGCGGGCAGCAAGGAGGTTATCGACGAGTTGGGCGACCTGAAAATGTTGCTGCACACCAGTTCTTCCGAGCTTTGCGAGCGAACGGTCGATGTGGTGTTAATGGAGGGGCATTTCCTGAGGCACTTGATTCGGCTTCAGGAACGGGTCAAATCGGCTACCGCCGCAGGGTTGGAAATGCTGGACGAGATGGGGGCCGAGGTGTTCTGTCGTCCTGAGCAAAGCCTGTATTTATGGGCTAGGTTTCCTCATTTCGACGATGCCAGGGAGTTGACCCGGCTGCTGTTGCCGAAGGGGTTCATGATCGCTCCCGGGCACATTTTTTCGCCTGAGCAATCACGTATCAATCCATGGACGAGACTCAATGTGGCGTATCTGAACGACCCTGTCTTCAAGTCCACGCTGCAACAATGAGAGGTGGATAGCGGGGGGGGGGGGAGGTCTGCTGCGGTTCTGCTCATGCAGGTGGAGGGGGACCCATGGGATGGGATTAATCATTCTTTTTGGGCATGATTAGGGTTTCTTATTTATCGCTTTTTATCCCTTTGTGGAATGTCGACCATGACACCTCCAATAAGCATAAAAAAAGGAGGCCCCATGACTTCAATCGCCACCACTGACGCTGCCGCGCGAGCGGCACGCTCCAAATATCGTTGGGTTGTTCTCTCGGTCATCGTGGTTGTGTACATGCTGGCGGCTGCGGATCGCGCCAATATCGGTATTGCTCTGCCGTACATCCAGAAGGAGTTCGGCGCGAGTAACGCGCAGGCCGGCCTGCTCGTCAGTGCGTTCTTTCTGTTCTACTCCTTGGGGCAGATTCCCGCTGGCTTCCTGCTCAGTAAGGTCGGTGTTCGTTTGGTGGCGCCGGTGTCGATTGCGCTGACTTCGGTTGTCACCCTGCTCATCGGTACCGCCCATAGCTTCGGTTTGTTGAAAGTCTATCGCTCCGCTCTCGGCGTAGCCGAAGCGGCACTGCCTTTATCGATGCTCAGTACGATCAATCGTTGGTTTCCGGCGCGTGAGAAGGGGCTGGCAACGGGGGCGTTCCTGTCGGCTGCGAAAATGGGCGCAGTCCTGGCTCCGCCCATCGGTGCTGCGCTGATCATGCTCGATGGCTGGCGTACGATGTTTTTTGTCTTCGCCATTCCCGGTTTTCTGCTCGCATTGATCTGGTGGTGGTTAGTGCCCAATGATCCTCGCGCCAGTCAACGGGTCAACGAGGCAGAGGCGAGTCATATCGAGGATCAAAGCAGGAGCGACAATGAGCCTGGGCGCACACAGAAGAGCTTTGGAGCGCTGGACACGTTTCTGCGATACAAGCGCACCGCCCCCCTGGCGACCTCGCGCTCAGTGTTTGCATCGTGGAACATCTGGGGATGCGGTCTGGGTTATCTGCTGATGACCGGCGTGGTCAACGTGCTGCTTGCCTGGTTGCCCAAGTACCTGGGTGAAGTGAAGCATTTCGAACTGATGCAGATCGGCTTCGTGGCGTCGTTGCCCTTCGCTGGCGGCGTATTGGGCAACATAGTCGGCGGCTGGCTTTCCGATACGGTTCTGGATCGCCGTAGAAAACCGACCATGATGATCAGCGCCGTAGCCACCTGCCTGATGATGGTCGCATTGGTCTACGCGCCGAATGATCTGCTCTCCGTCAGTCTGCTGCTGTTTGGTACGGGCTTCCTGCTGAACATCGGCTATTCGTCGTTCTCGGTCTATTCGATGGGCCTGACCACGCGGAGCACTTACCCGGTAGCGGCTTCGCTGGTAAACAGCGCCGGACAGGCAGGCGGGGCCATGGCCCCCCTGATCACCGGCATGCTGCTGGACAGCTACAGTTGGACAGCCGTTTTCGTCTTCCTCGGTGTATGTTCCTTGGCGGCGCTGGTTTTCGTGTTGTCCATTTACGAGCCTGCCGGACTCAGCGAGCAGAACACGACGAACTAGGTTAGCGACCCGTTGGCGATCCTGCTGATCTGGCAAACAAGGAGCATTGAAGCCATTCAGCGCTCCTCCTCAGCTTTGCAGTTGGCGGGAGAAGTCGCACAATTCTGTCGCCCGGGATACCACCTCGGTGACGAAGGCCGAGGGCCGGTCATTTCGGTACATGGCCATATAGGGCACAGTCGGCAGCTCAGGGTCTGTCTTGATGATGAGCAACTTCCCTTCGTCGACCAGTGGGCGAAAGCATTCAAGCGGCAGGTAGGTCACGCCTAGCCCGGCGGCAGTCAAGCCAAGCATTGCAGTGAGGCTGTCGGAGGAAAGTGTCTTGGGAAGGTCGATGCCCAGTGCTCCCAGCCACTTGTTCACGAACAGTCCGGAGCCTGAACGCTTTCCCTGCACCAGTACCGGATATTTGGCGAGTTCGGCCAATGCCATGACCCCTGAATCTGCGATCAGACCGGGCGCAGCCATCCAGGCGTTCTCCACGATGGCCAACTGGACCGCCGTCACTTCTGGTGCTGTGAACGTGTCGGGAATGATGATGAGGTCCACCAGATCGTCCATGAGTTTCTCGTGAAGATTGCGGCTCATGTCTACTTCTGGCTCAACCGTCAGCCCTGGAAAATCCTCCACCAGCCGTGCGATCAATCGGGGCAGCCAAGTGAGAGCGGTGAGTTCCGTTACGCCTAGTCTCAGGCGCCGGGTCATCACATGCGTGCCATCTTTCAATGAAGAGATCCGGTCAGCGAGGCTGAGCATTTCCCGGGCAATGACCAGTAGCTCCTCGCCGGTTGCAGTGAGCCGTGCGCCACGCTGCGTGCGATCGAAAAGTTGAAGACCGGTGGTCGATTCCAACTCCTGCACCCGTTTGGAAATGGCGGACTGGGTGGTATGCAGGTGTTCCGCCGCGCGCTCAAAGGTGCCTAGGCGCTCAATCCAGTGAAGCGCGGTGAGTTGCCGAAGCGTGATCACGTTCATTCCTTTAATGCATGTATGGTCATAGAATAATATCGCTTTTTCTATTTGGCAGCCTCTTTATCCTCGCAGCTATCAGACACCCGAGGAGTCCACATGAACGCTATCGCTCCATCGTCCGACATCAGCACCCTGCTGGCGGCCTATACCCGCACGTCCACTTCCATCATCAGCGATTGCCTGGACCGTTTACCCGGCGCGCTGCTTAAGCCATTCCATCGAATAGAGGGCACTATGGCGGGTATCGCGCTGACGGTGAGAGTCCCTTGCGGGGATAACCGTGCGATTCATCAAGCGCTGGAAATCCTCAGTCCCGGCCAGGTATTGGTGGTCGATGGCGGAGGCGATATCAGCCGGGCCTTGATGGGGGACATCATGGCGGCAATCGCCGAAAAGCGCGGTGCGGCCGGTGTCGTAGTGGACGGTGCCATTCGTGATCTGGCGACGATAGGGAAAGGAACATTCCCAATGTTCGCGCGAGCGGGATTCCATCGTGGCCCGTACAAGAACGGCCCTGGTGAAATCAACGTGCCGGTCAGCATCGCAGGCATGCTCGTTTCACCTGGCGATATCGTGGTGGGTGATCACGATGGCATCGTGGCGTTCCCGGCATCGGAAGCAGAAAGCCTGCTGCAACGGTGCTGGGCGACCGAGCAAAAAGAGGCAGAGATGTTGGCACAAATTGCTGCCGGCACTTACAAAGGCGCCTATGCGGCGCACTGAATCGGAAACCTCAACAATGAAAATCGGAATTATCGGAGCTGGCGAAGTCGGCCTCACCTACGCGCGGCCTTGGTCAAGCGCGGGACATGACATCGTTTTGTGTGATTTGAAGCCGTCCCCTCGTGCCCAGGCGTTCGCAACGCAATTGGGGCTGGATATTTCGACGTCCATCCCCGATGCAGTGCCCGAGTGCGATGTGGTGGTGTCGTGCGTCTTCGGAACGGTCTCCCTGTCGGTTGCCGAACAGGCGCTCGGCAGCATGCGCAAGAACGCGCTGTTCGTGGATATGACCACCGCCGATCCAGCCCAGATCAGAATCGCCGCCGCACACGCCTTGGCGTTGGGCATTGCCTATGTTGACGTCGCCATTCTTGGCGCTATTGCCCTGACCCACGAGAAAACCAATCTGCTCGGTGCGGGGGCGGGGCTGGACCGGGCGATTACGCTGTTCGCGTCCGCTGGAGCCCCACTCAAGGCCGTGGAAGACGGTGTCGCGGGTGACGCGGCGGCGCTGAAGATCCTGCGTAGCGTTTTTACCAAAGGGCTGGAAGCCCTGACGATTGAATGCTTCATGGCTGCTGAAAAACAAGGGGTGACTGGCAAGCTGCACGACGCCTTGAGCGACATTGATCAAGCGAGTCTGCCCGACTTTCTCGGTGCCCTGATCCGCACGCACGTTGTCCATGCTCCGCGCCGCCTGAAAGAGGTCGAAGAGGCCGAGCGTCAGTTGCGTGCCGCCAATATGCCTGTAGCGGTGCTTCCCGGTGTGAGAGACCTGTTTCAACGCACCGCCGGGCAGATCGAATCGAGCCCATCCGATGTCGCTGCCCCAACGGTGCAAGAGGCACTGGATTGGCTCTTTAAGGCGAATGGCATCAGCAGGTAACGGCTTGCAACTTTCCTTCGAGCTCGGTGCGATCCATCCACTGGCCCCATGACCCACTGGTTCAGCGCACGCGGTCACGGCTTTGCGCGGCCAGGTCCAGGGCCTTTTGCATGTCCAGCCGCGCCGAGCGGCCGACGTCCTTGTCGTTGAGTTGGTAGCGACGCTCCGACGGCAGGATGGGAGCGGTGAGGTCTTCGGCGTCCATCTGTTCGAAGTCGTGGTTATCGCCGATGGTCATGGCGCTGCGGCGCAGCAGCATGCGCAACTGCTCGGGTTGCAGTTGCGGGTTGATGGACAGCATCGCCGCCAGCAGGCCCGCGACCATGGGCGTGGCGTAGGACGTGCCGCAATGCACCGCGCTGTCCTGGCCGGCGCTGGTCGTCGAGGCGTGGGCGCAAGCGGCGGCGGTGATGTCGACGCGCATGTCGATGTTCGAGGAGCTGCGCTTGACCGCATAGGCCGGGTCGTCGACGGCGACGCCGGTGCGTTCGCTGCGCTGGTGCCCACCGACCACCAGCAATTGCTCGGTGATGAAGGAGGAGGGCAGGCGGTATTCATCACGGCCCGAGAACGAGGAGCCATTGCCGGCGGAGTTCACCACGATCACGTCGGGATGCGCCTTGCGCAGCCAGAGGAAAAACTCTTCCAGCAGTTCTTCGTAGCCGCCCATGGCCAGGCCCGAGCGCAGCAGCGAGTCGACGTCATCGCCTTTGATATCTTTGGCGCCGACGCGGTGAATGCCCCAACTCCAATTGAGCACGCGCACGCCATCTTCCACGAGGTTGACCGAGGCGGCGATGTTGGCGGTGATCCCAGCATCGGAATTACGTTCGACGATGACCTCGAAGCCCCCGCTGGCCTTGTCCAGGCCACGGAGAAAGCCGGTGTTGCCGCTGTCGTCCCAGCGTGCGGCGAGGATGCCGGCGACAGTTGTGCCGTGGTTGTCCGGCCTGTCCGCATCACGGGCGTAGACGCAGGTGCGCGGTGGCGAGCAAGCGCCGAGGTAGTCCGCGAAATCCGTCGTGTCGAAATCCACATCGCGCTCGATCAGGCCGATGCGCACCGGTTGCGGCTGGATGGGCGGCTGTCGCCCGGGGATGCGTCGTTGGTAATAATTCACCGCGTCGAGAAAACGATTCGCAGCCCATTCGTCGGAGTCCAGGGCCGGTTTCTTCGGTTCTTCAGGCTGGGCAGGGGCCTGCTCGGTTTCTTCGGCCGAGGACTCCTCGGTGACCACGGCATCCACGCTGGTCTCGCTGCCCAAACGCAGGACCAAGGCGTCACGCTGCACCAGATCCTTGGCTGGCAGGCGAAGTTGATACAGGTTCAGCGGCGCGATGCTACCGACCACTTTCGCCCCATATTTCTGGGCCAGACGCTCGGCTTCCTGACGACCATCACGGTCTTCTTCGATCAGCACGCTGACCAGGTCGACGTAGGTGGTCAGGCCGTCCATGTTCTTCGCCACTTCGTCCGGTCCGGCGGCCAGCACATGACTGTTGCGCAAGGTCAGCCAGGCGGCATTGCTGGTGCGGGGGCCGTCTTCCAGCCAGAGCGGGCCACTCTGGTAATCGGCGCTGTCCAGGCGCAAGCGCAGGGTTTCCCCGTCACGCTGGACCGTGTCCGCGGGTAGCGCCTTTGCGCCCAACTTGAGTTGTGGCGTCCGGTCGCCCAACCCGCGTGCTGTCAGGCACCAGTCCTGGTGCTGGCTTTCCAGCAGGTCGCCACAGCGTTTCAGGCTTTCCAGGCGCAGTGGTTCCGGCGCAGCGGTTGCCGTGCCGGCAGCCAGGGTGAACAAGGTCGCGAGGGCAGTGGGGCGTATGAGCATGGGCCAGGTTTCTTTGTCGAGGGTCCTGTTGCTCCGACTGTCATGCTGTTCGCTTCGTTCAGCGGAGAACGATGCTCGGCGAATACATCTTCTGGTTCAGAAGCGCTCGAGGTGCGCTTCAAGACCTGCCTGCCGCGCCAGTTCGATCATGGCTTCGACCTGGTCTGCCTCGGCGATGAACCCGATGTATTCGTCGCCACCGGAGTCCAGGTGCAGGTAGCGTTTATCGAACGCCGCCAGCCATTGGTCGAAATTGGCCAGCGTCTCCAACATCGACAGCGTGCCCTCATGGCGGTAAGGGTAAGTTTCTTTCACCCCGCTGGCGTTGACCAGATAAGGCACCAGATATTCGAAACCATCAAAGCCTTTCCAGTCGACGCCTAGCAAAGCCAAGTGTTCGAGTTTCTGGCCCTTGTCTGCATCCAACAGGCCTTCCACCAGGGCCGTGGCCGGCTCCTGGCCCGTAAATGCGCAGCGCACGCCTGACCAACCGGGCGCGTTCGCCCTCTGGCATGCGAGCCAACAGGGCTTGAGCAAAGGCCTTGAGCCCGGAGCGATAGGGGTGCAACTCCCGCATGATCGCCGCGTCGCTGACAGTCGTTTCTTCCGGTGGCGGCAGGCTGAAGCGGCCGCCGAACAAGCGATCAAGAATGCCCATTTCCTTTCCTCAGGTTGTCCATTTTCCCCTGCCAACCGTTATGCGCATCCCACATGAACGCGATACCTGATATCCCGATCAAAATGGTCTTCCGGATTTTCGTAAGCCTCCAGTGTTTCCAAGAACCCCGTCCGCTCAAGACTGGTCAAATCCTCAAGGGTCCAATCGAAGGGGAAGTCGCTGGAAAAGCTTTCGCCCTGATATTCAACCCATTGAAAAACCGGGAAGGGCAGGTAACCGAGCCACTCCGATCGATAGGTGATCTCGTCGGATTCGCTACTCCTCACCACGGCGCGGATCTTGTTCTTGATGGCTGCTTGGCGTTCATCCATGGTGTTTCGATCCCTGACTCGGGGTTGGGCTGGAGGGTTTGGATGTAATAGCGCTCACCCATGCGTTCCTTGCGGTTCAAGGGTGTATTTTGCCTCGAAAACCAAACGCAGCACATCCTGATTCCGAAGCAGCGCAAGTTCTGCGCCCATCTCTGCCGCTGTGCCTAGATAGACCCCTGGTTAACGCGTTTGGAGAGCGCTTCGGCGCTTTCCTTGCGCTCGGAGTAGCGGTCGACCAAATAGGCTTCTCTGCCACGCACCAGCAAGGTGAACTTCATCAGTTCCTCCATGACATCGACAACCCGGTCGTAATAGGACGATGGCTTCATGCGCCCGGCTTCGTCGAACTCAAGGAAGGCTTTGGGGACGGAGGATTGATTGGGGATCGTGACCATGCGCATCCAACGACCCAACACGCGAAGTTGGTTCACCGTATTGAAGGATTGCGAGCCGCCGCACACTTGCATCACCGCCAACGTCTTGCCCTGTGAGGGGCGAACCGCGCCCAGGGCGAGCGGGATCCAGTCGATCTGGGCCTTGAACACCGCCGACATCGAACCATGGCGTTCTGGCGAGCACCATACCTGGCCTTCCGACCACACCACCAAGTTGCGCAGTTCCTGCACCTTGGGGTGATCGACGGGCGCATCGTCCGGCAGCGGCAGCCCGGAGGGATCGAAGATTGCGGTTTCGGCGCCCATGAGCTCCAACAGGCGTGCCGCTTCGCGGGTCAGCAACTGACTGAAGGAGCGTTCGCGGGTTGATCCGTACAGTAGAAGTATGCGCGGCTTGTGCTGTGGTTCTGCGCTCTGCGCGAGCTTTGCCGGCGTAGGTACATCGAAAAGTGACAGGTCCAGGTTTGGAAAGTCATTTGGGGGTTCGCTGGAAAACTCAGTCATTGCACCTCTCCCGTCCGGTCGAAAATCTGATATATGGAAAAATGCATATTCGTATTTCCATATATTTAGCGCAAGACACAATGTGACTGACGGTCCGAAATTTCGCCGAGGGCAGATGACTTCGAGAGGAGGGGCGCCAGCCTGGCAGGACTGAAGCGCAAGCGTGAGATCAGCAGCCAGGCGCGGCGGTTTTGGCGCAGCGCTTCAAGGGGGGGCGTGGATCAGTTTTGCGCAGGTGTGATGGGCGCATCACTGGCTTCAGCCGCCAGTTTCAGTCGGTCGGCTTTGCTGATGTATTGATTCTTGCTTTTGGGTGCCAGCTTGGCACTGGCCTTTTTGGCGTTAGCCTTCAATAACTGGTTTATTTTCTTGCGGCGATTCATGTCGTTCTGCTCAGCGTGTCAATGGCCGGATGGTATCAGCTTTCCGTTTTCTCAGGATTTTTCCTGATCACTGCCATGGGCTTCACGCAGCGCTCGCCAACTTCAAAAGGGGCGGGTGATGCGCGTGCTGGAAGATTGGTGTCCGCCGTTTTCAGGCTACTATTTGTACTATCCCAGCCGGCGGCAACCTTCGCCTGCATTCACGCTGGTTGCCAATGCATTGCGCCAAGCCCATTAAGGCGCAGTGACGGTTCGAATAAGCGGATACGGCGTATGCCTATACTTGTTCAGGCACGCTGATTAACGGCGACGGCTTTCAAGGAGTCGCTTTCAGGACACGTTTCGTCGTCCATGTGCAATCGCCAACCCCCGGGAGTGGCAAGCTGTGAAGATGCCCCGGACCAGGTGCGCCAAAGACACCTGGCCGGAGAGCGAGAATGGCGATCGGATGTGCCACGCTACCGTGACGTGGGCCGGACGCCGCAGCCAAGACTCCGGACGGCTGCCGCCATGCGGCGGTGTCGTTCGAGATGCCGAGGTACGTTTATGCCTGATGAGACGCTTCACCTGCCTTTGATCCATAGCGTGCTTGCGCGCGAAAAGGACACCCCCGGTGCCTTGCTGCCTATTCTCCATGCCATCCAGGCAGGCTGCGGGTATGTCCCCGACAGCGCCGTCCCGGAGATCGCCCACGCCCTGAACCTCAGCCTGGCTGAAGTGCGCGGGGTCATCAGTTTCTACCACGATTTCCGCACCACGCCGCCGGCGCGCCATACGCTTCGCCTGTGCCGGGCCGAGTCCTGCAAGAGCATGGGCGCCGAAGCCCTGGCTGCGCAGTTGCGCGAGCAATTGGCGCTGGACGATCACGGCACCAGCGCCGACGGCAGTATCAGCCTGCGGCCGGTCTATTGCCTGGGGGCCTGCGTCTGCTCGCCGGCCCTGGAGCTGGACGGGGAGCTGCATGCCCGGATCACGCCCGAGCGTCTGCGTCAGTTGGTCAATGATTGCAGGGAGGAGGGCGCATGCTGACGCTCTGTATCCCCCGTGATTCGGTAGCCCGTGCCGTGGGCGCGGACAAGGTGGCCGATGCGCTGGTCCGTGAGGCTGAACGTCGCCAGCTGCCGCTGACGGTGTTGCGCACCAGTTCCCGTGGCCTCTACTGGCTGGAACCGTTGGTGGAGCTGGACAGCGCCGGCATCCGGCTGGGCTTCGGCCCTGTCACGCCGGCCGATGTGCCGGGCCTGCTGGATGCCTTGGCAGGCGATCCTGGTAGCCATCCGCTGGCCCTGGGGCCGGTGGAGGAGATTCCCTATCTCAAGAGCCAGCAGCGCCTGCTGTTCGCGCGGGCCGGCATCACGCAACCGCTGTCTCTGGACGACTACCGTGCCCGGAGCGGCTTCCTGGGCCTGGCCCGGTCCATCCAGATGGACGGCGCGGATGTCGTCGCCAGCGTGCTGGACTCCGGCCTGCGTGGCCGGGGTGGCGCGGCGTTCCCGGCGGGCATCAAGTGGCGCACGGTGCGTGATGCCCAGGGGCCGCAGAAGTACGTGGTCTGCAACGCCGACGAAGGCGACTCCGGCACGTTCGCCGACCGTATGTTGATGGAAGGCGACCCCTTCCTGCTGATCGAAGGCATGATCATCGCCGGCATCGCCGTAGGCGCGACGATGGGCTATATCTACGTGCGCTCGGAGTACCCGGACGCCGTCAGTACCCTGAACGACGCGCTGCACATCGCCCGTGAGGCCGGTTACCTGGGGGCGAACGTCGGCGGCAGTGGTCGCACCTTCGAGCTGGAAGTGCGGGTCGGTGCCGGCGCTTATATCTGCGGCGAGGAAACGGCGCTGCTGGAGTCCCTCGAGGGCAAGCGCGGCACGGTGCGCGCCAAGCCGCCGCTGCCGGCGCTGCAAGGCCTGTTCGGCTTGCCGACGCTGGTGCATAACGTGCTGACCTTGACCTCGGTGCCGATCATCCTGGAAAAGGGCGCGCAGTTCTATCGCGACTTCGGCATGGGCCGCTCCCTGGGCACGATGCCGTTCCAACTGGCCGGCAATGTCCGTCGCGGCGGCCTGGTGGAACGCGCCTTCGGCCTGAGCCTGCGGGAATTGGTGGAAGGTTACGGCGGCGGTACCGCCAGCGGACGCCCGCTCAAGGCCGCGCAAGTGGGCGGGCCGTTGGGTGCCTGGGTGCCGCCTTCGCAGTTCGATACGCCGCTGGACTACGAAGCGTTCGCCGCCATGGGTGCGATGCTCGGCCACGGTGGTGTGGTGGTCGCCGACGACAGCCTGGACATGGCCCAGATGGCCCGGTTCGCCTTGCAGTTCTGCGCCGAGGAATCCTGCGGCAAGTGCACGCCATGCCGGATCGGCTCCACCCGTGGGGTGGAAGTGGTGGATCGCCTGATCGCCAGCACTGAAGCCGGTGCCCGTCAGGAACAGGCCCTGTTGCTGCAGGACCTGTGCGACACCCTGCAATACGGTTCGCTCTGTGCCCTCGGTGGGATGACGTCCTACCCTGTCGCCAGCGCCCTCAAGCATTTCCCCGCCGACTTCGGTCTGGCGACCACGGAGGCCGACCAATGATTACCATCTTCGATCCTCGCACCGACATCGACCTGGGCACCCCGGCGCGTGAAAGCGACGTGCAGGTCAGCCTGACCATCGACGGGCGCGAAATCAGCGTCGCCTCCGGCACGTCGGTCATGCGTGCCGCGGCCTTGCTCGGCACCACCATTCCCAAGCTCTGCGCCACCGATAGCCTTGAAGCCTTCGGCTCCTGCCGCATGTGCCTGGTGGAAATCGACGGCATGCGCGGCTATCCCGCGTCCTGCACCACGCCGGTGACCGAGGGCATGGTGGTGCGCACGCAAACCTCCAAGCTCGCCACGCTGCGCCGCAACGTGATGGAGCTGTACATTTCCGACCACCCGCTGGACTGCCTGACCTGTTCGGCCAATGGCAACTGCGAATTGCAAACCGTGGCGGGGCAGGTGGGCCTGCGCGAAGTGCGCTATGGCTACGAAGGTGCCAACCACCTGGACGAGGCCAAGGACGTTTCCAACCCGTATTTCGACTACGACCCGAGCAAGTGCATCGTCTGCAGCCGCTGCGTGCGTGCCTGTGAGGAAATCCAGGGCACCTTCGCCCTGACCATCAGCGGGCGCGGCTTCGATTCCCGGGTGGAGGCGGCCGGGGGGGACAACTTCCTCGATTCCGAATGCGTGTCCTGCGGCGCCTGTGTGCAGGCGTGCCCGACGGCGACCCTGATCGACAAGAGCGTCGTGGAAATCGGCCAGCCGGAGCGCAGCGTCATCACCACGTGCGCCTACTGCGGCGTGGGCTGCTCGTTCCGCGCCGAGATGAAAGGCGAACAACTGGTGCGCATGGTCCCGGACAAGAACGGCCAGGCCAACCACGGCCATTCCTGCGTCAAGGGCCGCTTCGCCTGGGGCTACGCCACGCACCCGGATCGCATCACCAAGCCGATGATCCGCAAGCACATCAACGACCCGTGGCAGGAAGTCAGCTGGGACGAGGCGGTCACCTACGCCGCCAGCGAACTGCGGCGGATCCAGCTCAAGTACGGGCGCGACTCCATCGGCGGCATCACGTCCAGTCGCTGCACCAACGAAGAAACCTACCTGGTGCAGAAACTGGTGCGCACCGCATTTGGCAACAACAACGTCGACACCTGTGCCCGTGTCTGCCATTCGCCTACCGGTTACGGCCTCAAGCAGACCCTGGGCGAATCCGCCGGGACCCAGAATTTCGACTCGGTGATGAAAGCCGACGTGATTCTGGTGATGGGCGCCAACCCCACCGACGCGCACCCGGTGTTCGGCTCCCAGCTCAAGCGCCGCCTGCGCCAGGGCGCGCGACTGATTGTCATCGACCCACGGCGCATCGACCTGGTGGATTCGCCCCACGCCCGCGCCGAGCTGCATTTGCAACTGAGTCCCGGCACCAACGTGGCGATGCTCAACGCGCTGGCCCATGTCATTGCCACCGAAGGCTTGATTGACCAGCCCTTTGTCGAGGCCCGCTGCGAGGCGTCGGACTTCGCCCGCTGGCGCGATTTTGTCAGCCAGCCGGAAAACTCCCCCGAGGTCCTGGGCCCGGTTTGCGGTGTACCTGCCGAGCAGATCCGCGCCGCGGCACGGCTCTACGCCACCGGCGGTAACGCGGCCATCTACTACGGCCTCGGCGTCACCGAGCACAGCCAAGGCAGCACCTCGGTCATGGGCATCGCCAACCTGGCCATGGCGACCGGCAACATCGGTCGCGAAGGTGTCGGGGTGAACCCGCTGCGTGGGCAGAACAATGTCCAGGGTTCCTGCGACATGGGCTCGTTCCCCCACGAGTTGCCAGGCTATCGGCACATCTCCAACGAAGCGGTCCGTGCCGAGTTCGAGCAGGCCTGGAACGTTACCTTGCAACCTGACCCGGGCCTGCGTATCCCGAACATGTTCGAAGCGGCCCTGGACGGCACCTTCAAGGCGCTTTATTGCCAAGGTGAAGACATCGCCCAGAGCGACCCCAACACCCAGCATGTGACGGCCGCGCTGTCCGCGCTGGAATGCGTGATCGTCCAGGACATCTTCCTCAACGAGACGGCCAAGTTCGCCCACGTGTTCCTGCCTGGCAGCTCGTTCCTGGAGAAGGACGGCACCTTTACCAACGCCGAACGCCGCATCTCCCGTGTTCGCAAGGTGATGGACCCATTGGCCGGCAAGGCCGATTGGGAAGCCACCATCGCCCTGGCCGATGCCCTGGGCTACAAGATGCACTACAACCACCCTTCGGAAATCATGGATGAAATCGCCCGCCTGACGCCGACCTTCACCCGCGTCAGCTACGCCGAACTGGAGCGCCACGGCAGCCTGCAATGGCCTTGCAACGATGCCGCGCCGGACGGCACGCCGACCATGCACATCGAGCAGTTCGTGCGCGGCAAGGGCCGCTTCATGCTCACTGGTTACGTGCCCACCGAAGAGAAAGTCAACAACCGCTACCCGCTGCTGCTGACCACCGGCCGCATCCTCAGCCAGTACAACGTCGGCGCCCAGACCCGGCGCACCGAAAACGTCGCGTGGCACGAAGAGGATCGTTTGGAAATCCATCCGACCGATGCCGAGAACCGCGGGATCGTCGACGAAGATTGGGTCGGTATCGGCAGCCGTGCCGGGCAGACGGTACTGCGCGCCAGGGTGACCGAGCGGGTGGCGCCGGGTGTGGTCTACACCACGTTCCACTTCCCCGAATCGGGCGCCAACGTGATCACCACCGACAACTCCGACTGGGCCACCAACTGCCCGGAATACAAGGTGACAGCGGTGGAGGTCGTGCGGGTCAGCCAGCCTTCGGAATGGCAGAAGCGTTACCAGGCCTTCAGTGATGAACAAGGCCGCCTGCTGAGGGAGCGTCGCCATGCCGAAAAAGCCGAGGTGCGTCGATGAGTTCTGACAGCTTGATCAAGATGGCCAACCAGATCGGTCAGTATTTCGCCAGCGAGCCGGACCATGCCGTGGCGGTGCGTGGTGTGTACCAGCACATCAAGAACTTCTGGACGCCAACCATGTGTCGCGACTTGATGGCCTGGCAAACGAAACATCCTGATGCTGTCCTGCACCCGTTGGTGTTGGCGGCATTGATGGAGTTTGAAAAAGCGGCCTAGGAAAGTAATGCCTGTCAGTCAAGCCTCAAACCTGTGGGAGCAAAGCTTGCTCGCGATGGCGGCAGACCCGTCAATGGCGTTGTCGACTGGCTAACCCAATCGCGAGCAAGCTCGCTCCCACAGGAGGCTTGTGGCTGGCCGCAAAATCGAGGTGCACCACCGATCAAATTGTGGGAGCGAGCTTGCTCGCGATGGCATTTGATCAGTCAATCAAAAGCCCAGGACCGCCAGGTCTGGTCGCCCGTGGGCGTCGCCCGACACTGCATCGTTGACTGAACCCATGTCCATCCCGGCAGGTCACTCGTTCGTCAGGAACGAAAAACAGGATGGACCCTTTGATGCGACCGATCGACCTCACCAGCCTTTCCTTTGCCGCGCTGCTGTGCGTGGCCTGTTCGAGCCAACCGCCTGCCACATGGAGCTACGTCGACGCCCAGGGACGGGCCAATCTTCCCCCCGACCAGGCCTACCCCGAGCTTTTTGAAGCGGTGCAGCGTGGGCAGGTGTTCAGCGACCAGAAGCATTTCGTGGACGCACTGCCCAACCGTGATCCGGCGCAGATCCGCGCCGACTACCTGGCCCGACGTGGCCGCGACGGCTTCGATATCAAGGCTTTCGTGAAAGACAACTTCATTGAATCTGGCCAAGCCGAAAGCCCGGCGCCCAAGCCCGGCGCTCCGATCCAGGAACACATCGACAGCCTCTGGCCGATCCTGAGCCGATCCTACAGCCAGGTGCCGGCCTACAGCAGTTTGTTGCCCTTGCCGCAGCCCTATGTAGTACCTGGCGGACGCTTTCGCGAGATGTATTACTGGGATTCGTATTTCACCATGCTGGGTCTCGAGCAGAGTGGCAATAAGGCCCAGGTCCGCCAGATGACCGATAACTTTGCCTACATGATCGACACCTACGGCCACATTCCCAACGGTAATCGCACCTACTACCTGAGCCGGTCGCAGCCGCCATTCTTCGCCTACATGGTGGAATTGCAGGCGCGTATCGAAGGTGACCAGGCCTATGGGCGATACCTGCCACAGTTGCAGAAGGAGTATGCCTATTGGATGGCGGGTGCCCAGGCGCTCAAGCCCGATGCTGCGGATCGGCACGTGGTCAAACTCGCCGATGGCAGTGTGCTCAACCGCTATTGGGATGCCAGCCCGACGCCTCGACAGGAATCCTGGTTGCAAGATGTCCGTACCGCCGAGCAGGCGCCGGACCGGCCCAAGGAGGAAGTCTGGCGTGACCTGCGCGCTGGCGCCGAAAGTGGCTGGGACTTCAGTTCGCGCTGGTTGGACGATGGCCAGAACCTGGCGAGTATTCGCACCACGGCCATTGTGCCCGTGGACCTCAATAGCCTGATCTATCATCTGGAACGGACCATCGCCAAAGCCTGCGAGACGGTGCAGAACACCCCGTGCGTCCAGGCTTACGGCCGGCGCGCCGAATTGCGCCAGCGGGCCATCGAGCAGCACTTGTGGAATGCCGACAAAGGTTTCTACGTGGACTACGACTGGCAACGCCAGCAACAACGCCAGCCGCTCACGGCCGCGACGCTTTTCCCGTTGTACACGGGCCTGGCCAGCGCCGAACATGCCAATCGCACCGCCGATGCGGTCCGTGATGGTCTGTTGCGTGCCGCCGGTATCGCCACCACCCAGGTCAACACTGGCCAGCAGTGGGACGAACCCAATGGCTGGGCACCGCTGCAATGGGTCGCGGTGGAAGGACTGGACCGCTACGGGCACACCGCGCTGGCGCAACAGATAGGCAACCGCTTCTTGCAGCAAGTCGAGAACCTCTACCGCAAGGAAAACAGGTTGGTGGAGAAATACGACCTGTCCGGACGGGGCGACGGCGGAGGAGGTGGCGAATATGAATTGCAGGACGGCTTCGGCTGGACGAATGGGGTGACGCTCAAGTTGCTGGGTAAATAGGGTAAAGCTGGCAAGTAGATGCCAATGAACCCATGTGGGAGCGAGCTTGCTCGCGATGACGGCGTGCCAGCCACCCTCAATGCTGCTGAACCACCGCTATCGCGAGCGAGCTCGCTCCCACAAGGGAGGTGTGGGGGGCATCAATTCTCACCGTCATCCTGGAAAAAAGTGGGCACGTTAATCGTGTACTGTCACCCGATTGCGCCCGGTCTTCTTCGAGGTATACAGCGCCTGGTCGGCCCTGGCGATCAGCTCGGCGTGGTCGTTCGAGGGCTGGCTCAGGTCCGCCACTCCCAGGCTGACGGTGAAGCGGATAGTCTGGCCGTTGAACTGCACTTCCAGCGCTTCGATAGCCTTGCGCAGGCGCTCGGCGAAAATTTGTGCGCCGGCCTTGTCGGTGTCCGAGAGCACCACGCCGAACTCTTCACCGCCATAACGCCCGGCCACGTCGGACTCGCGCACGTGCTCGTGCAGCAGCCTGGCGACGTGCTCGATGACCTTGTCGCCAGCCTGGTGACCGTAGGTGTCGTTGACCCGCTTGAAGTGATCGATATCGAGCATGACCAGGCTCAACGCATGGCCGTAGCGCTGGTGTCGGGCGTAGGCGGCTTTCAGGTTGCTCTCCCAATGACCACGGTTGTACAGCCCCGTCAGCCGATCGGTGCTGGAGAGTCGTTGCAGCTGTGCGTTGGCGGCCTGGAGCTGATGCCGGTTGGTGGCGACATCGGTGACGTCATAGATCACCAGGCAGATATGCTTGATGGTGTTGTCGGGCGAGCGCAGCGGCAACAGCGTGGTGTTCTGGTACATGAACGCTTCCTGGCCGGTGATCGGCTGGTAACTCTTGAAATGCATCAAGTACGGCCGCTGCTCCCAGACGGTGAACGCTGGCGTGCCCAGGGTCGCGACGCTTTCTACCTTGCGGCTGAACCATTGGCGATCGATTTCAGGGAACAGGCTGAAAAAATCCTGGTTGTGCGCGTCCTTGGGTTGCACCCCGGAGCGGTTCTCCATGAAGGTGTTCCAGACTTGCACGCGGTACTCGCGGTCGAGCACCACCACGCCGACGTCGATGCTCTGAACGATGGCCAGCAACCAGTGGAATTCGTTCAGATCGATGGATTCGCTCATGGCTCAGTTCATCAGGTAGGCGAGTTTGTGGGTCAACCGTTCGATGGAGTCCTCTGTGAACAACAGCAACAGGTCGAAACGAATATCGTGCCCTTCAAGGCTGTAGCTGATTTCCACCGCCAGGGTCTTTTTCCAGTGTTTGCTGTTGTCCCGGATCAGTTCCTCGATGGCCGCGTGCTGGCCGAGAATCTGCGGGTGGCCTTGGGAAAACACCACGTCGATCTGTTCGGCAATGCTGCTCAGGCAGGCGCCGATCAGGACGCTGGAAAGGTCCAGCAACATTTCCAGGTCCGAATAGTCGGCGCTCTGGCGCTGCATCAATTGCGCAATGTCGGCGACTTCCGAGTCATGGAAGATCAACAGGGCTTCGCCAGCGATGCCACTGCCGATAAACCCCTGGCAAATCGCGGTGAGTTGCTGGGAGCTGCCGACGTCGGTCAAGGCCATGTGCAACTCCCCGACCTCGAGGAGGTTCACGTTCGGCACCGGCAATTGCACGAAGACCCCCAGCACCTTGGCGATCAGGGCCGCCGCCCGGCCAATGGCCACGTTGACCGTCTCGCGGAACGCATCGTGGAAACTGATGGCCGTGTTCGTGGCCGAACGATTCTGCAACGGCACCTGGTTGCCCTGGGCCAGTAGCCCCAGCCGCGCCAGCGTCTGGCGCAAGTCGTTTTCATCGAACGGTTTTTTCAGGAACGCCAGCGCGCCCAGTTCATGCACGCGGCGCACCGCCTCATCCTGGACGTCACCGGAAATCACGATGACCTGCGCTTTCAAGCCTTCGTCACGCAAGGCGCTCAACACCTGGTAGCCATCCATTTCCGGCATGGTCAGGTCGAGCAACACCACATGGCCCAGGCCCTGGCGTATGGCATCCATGGCCTGGCGCCCATTGCTCGCCTCGGTGACCGAAACCGGCCAGTCTGTCGGCAGTGCACGCAACACCTGCTTGCGCGCCATATTGGAGTCGTCACACACCACCAGGGGAATCAACGACACAGGAATGACCATGGGCGATCATTGGCAGGGAAGGAGGGGCTGCTGACATCATTCATAGGCTTGCAAAGACCCTTTGATTAACGAACCGGGTTTATCAAGCTTAGCGTCCTGCACGAAAACTGCGGACACGGTTGCATTAGAAACTGGACCAATAAGTCAAGGGCGTCAACTGCACTTCGTCATTCATACCCCACGCAAAGCCGCGGTCGGCGTGCGATTGGCCGTGGCGGGAACGGTTTGTGGTCTATAGTTTTCAGCAGGTCCGGAATCTTTCCGTGCCGGCGATCAGGGACTGCGGACGCCTCGCGCCGTGGCTGCATCGGATACCGCAGGCTGTCAGCAGTGAACAAGGCAGGGAGCACACCATGGCGCTCCAACGGGCGAGTGTAATGACGTCGGCCCCGGATATCGTCCATCATGAAAACCCCCTGGCCGATGGGACGAGCCATTGGTTCAGGCGCGGTTTCGGCCAGGCCAGGGAAGCCTACATCCTGTTCCCGCTGCTGGCTGTTCTGCTGTTGGTGGTGATCTGGTCGGGCACCCTGTACCTGATCAAGGTCGAACAGGCCCGCGCGCAGCAGGCGATCGCCGAGGCGAGCCTGGAAGTCGGCGCTACCTATGAAGCGCAGATCCTGCGGGCTGTGCGTGAAATCGATCAGACCCTCAAGCTGGTCAAATACACTTACGAGTCCGAGCGGCAGCCCAATCCGCTGCCCAAGCTCAAGGCTCGCGCCTTGTTGCCTTCTCCCTACTTGTTCGACGTCAGTGTGGTCGACGCCAGCGGCCGGGTCGTCGCCAGTACCCAGCCGAGCGAAGCCGGAAGCCGAATGGCCAAGGATGAGCTGCAAACGCTGGGCCCGGACACGGCGCTGTCGATCAGCCGCCCGTGGAAAAGCCCGGTGACCGGGGAGTGGAAATTGCGTTTCAGCCGACGGCTCGATGGTGGGGAGGGCGCGTTCGCCGGGATCGCCATGGTCGAGGTCGATGCGGCCTATTTCGTCAGCAGTTATGACGCCTCGAAACTCGGCAACCACGGTTTGCTCGGCCTGTTAGGAACTGACGGTGTCTTTCGAGCACGGCGCAGTGGGGAGGAGGTATCGGCCGGCGACTCGATCGATTACGCAACCGTGGTACCGGACACTGAAAACACCGAAGCCGTACGCACAACCAATGCAGGGGACGGTGTGTGGCGCTACACCAGTGCCCGCCAGCTCTACGACTTTCCACTGGCGGTGATCGTCGGGTTGTCCGAGGAAGAACAACTGGCCACAGTGAACCAGCAAGCGCGTATCTATCTGTGGCGCGCCGCGGGCGGCAGCCTGATGCTGGTGTTGCTGGCGGGGCTGCTCGCCCGGATGAGCTGGCAACTGGTGCAAAGCCGCTTGCGCGCCGGCGAAGCCAAGATCGCCTACGCGGAAAGTGTCGAGTACCTGGCCTATCACGATGGCCTTACGGCCTTGCCCAATCGCAGTCTGTTCAGCAAGCTGTTGAGCCAGAGCATCCGCGAGGCCAGCCGTTATGATCGGCAACTGGCGGTGCTGTTTCTTGACCTCGACCGCTTCAAGCAAGTCAACGATACGCTGGGGCACGATGCCGGCGATCAACTGCTCAAGGAGGTCGCGCTGCGCCTCGAGGCATGTCTGCGCGGCAGCGATACGGTGGCCCGATTGGGCGGCGACGAATTCGTGATCTTGCTGCCGGAGCTGTCTCAGGACAACGATGTGGCGACTACCGCCCAAAAAATCCTGACCGCCATTGCCCGGCCCTTCAACCTCCAGGGCCAGGAGTTCCGTGTGACCGCCAGCGTTGGTATCAGTGTGTTCCCACAGGATGGCCTGGATGAGCAGACACTCAAGAAAAACGCCGATATCGCGATGTACCAGGCCAAGCAATGCGGCAAGAACAACTTCCAGTTTTACTCCGCGAAGCTGAACGCGGACTCACTGGAAAGGCTGACGCTGGAGCTGAGCTTGCGCCACGCGCTGGAGCGCCAGGAGTTCCAACTGTATTACCAGGCCAAGCGGGACATTCCCAGTGGCCAGATCTCCGGTATGGAAGCGCTCCTGCGTTGGAATCATCCCGACCTGGGGATCGTGGCGCCCATGCAATTCATCCCGGTCGCGGAAGAGACCGGTTTGATCGTGCCGATCGGCAAGTGGGTGCTCAAGACTGCCTGCCGGCAGAACGTCGCCTGGCAACGACAAGGGCTGCCACACCTGGGGGTCGCCGTGAACCTCACGGCACGGCAGTTTGCCGATGAGAACCTGCTGACGGACCTGGCCGAGATACTGGCCGAAACCGGTATGGACGCGCGCCTGTTGGAGCTGGAGATCGCCGAGAACCTGCTCATGCAGGACGTCAAGAGGGCGTTGGGTGTGTTGACCGGGCTCAAGCGCCTGCAGGTGCGAATCGCCATCGATGATTTCGGGATCGGTTATTCGTCGCTCTCGGCGCTCGAGCAGTTTCCGCTGGATGTCATCAAGATCGACCGCTCGTGTGTCTGCGATATCAGCAGCGTGTCAGAAGACAAGGCCCTGACCGAGGCCATCATCGCGATGGGCCGCACCCTCAGCCCGACCGTGGTGGCCCAAGGCGTGGAAACCAAGGAGCAGGCCGATTTCCTGCGGGACAACGCCTGCGATGAGTTCCAGGGTTTTTACTTCAACAAACCGGTGCCCGCCGATCAGTTCAAGCTGTTGCTGCAAGCCCAGGCGGCTGACACGGGGCTCGGTACGTAGAGGCCCGTACTCATTGCGACTCGAGCGGCAGTGCCCTGACGCTGCCGTCCAGCTCCCGTGCCTCGATATAGCCGATGGTGTCGGGGTTCTCTGCGATACGTTTCTTGACCTCCGCCCCGCTCGAAACCGCCTGCGGCGGCTGGCCCCTGCCGGTGAAGATGATTTTCGACCAATGCGCCTTGAGCTGGGCTGCGGACTTGCCGGTGAACGTTGTGTAGAACTCATCGCGGGTCGGTGAATCTTCTGTCTGGTCAATGGGAATCGCCTGTCCGCCGCTGGGAAAACGACTGGCCTTGCCCAGGAAAATATCCGCCACCTGATTGCGCGCGAGCGTTTTCACCGGGCTGGACGCGGCGACGACCACCACCACGTCGGCCTTGACGGCAACGCTGGCGGCGCACAGGGCGAGCCCCGCCATGGCGAATCCGATGAGTCTCACAACCCACATGGCCTGCTCCATCAGAAGACAAAATCAACAGCCAGGCTGATGACGTTGAGCGAACCCCCCGACGTGAAGTCCGGTTGGGGGTTGATCAACGGACCGACCGAGTTGCCCTTGAAACGTGTGTGATCGAATTGCACTTTGGCGTCCATGTTCTTGGTGAAATCCCAGCGCATACCCAGGGAAAGGGTCTGCTGGCCTTCGTTCGAGCCCAGGATGCTGTTGAGCGCACCGTTGAGTTCGGCGGCCGTGCCCGCCAGGGCCGGCGGCAAGGCCGATAGCGTCAGGCCCGGGCTGGAGACTTCGGTTTCGGTCCTGGAACGCGCGTAGGTGACATAGGGGGTGAATGCTGCGATGCGGTACCCGCCGCTGATGTACCAGGCGCTGGTCCTGCCCAGGCCGGAACGGCTGTCCAGACGCCCCCATTCACTCATGACGAACCAGTCGCCTGGATCGTAGCTGGCACCCACGCCGATAAAGTCGATGGGGGTGTCATCGGAATCGTAGCGATCGGCGATGGCGATGCCTTCCGGACCGAACTCTCTGAACGTATCGAAGAGTGAATTGAATGGCTCCAGGGTCAGGTCGGCCTTCATGTAGGTGATGCGGGTGGTGAGGACGCCGAGCTCGGTGGTGTTGGTGACCCCCCAGAGATTTCTCGTCAGCGCCTTGCCGGCCCCGTCGGGCTGACGGCTGTCGGTCTGGCCGTAATGGGCCTGCACCGTGTTGGTGATTTCATCGACACGAAACCGGTAGCTGCCATCGATGCCGTCGCTGCTGGAGATCGGCATCAGGCTGTAGACCTCCATGGGCGCCCGCACCCAGGGCTGGGTGTAGCCCACTTTGCGGGTGTCGGACACCAGGAACGTCGGCAACACGGTACGGCCGATGCGTGCGTTGAAATCCGGCGTGAACTGGTACTTGATGTTGGCCCACTCGACGAAGGGCCGGTAACTGTTGTCGTAGCGTTGCTCGGAAATGACCTGCACCACGGCCGACAGCTGCGGAGTGAAGGTGGCGGTCAGTTGGGCGCCTATCAGGCTGTCGACGTCGGCGCTCCAGTTGCGCGAATGCCCCGCGCCGTTGGGCTTGAAGATACTGGACGTGAAGTCGGCTTTTTTCTCGCTGGAATGAACGATCCCCACCGTGCCGAAACTGCTCAGCGAGAACATGTCGGCTGCGTCGGCACTGGCGCCGCCGGCATACAGCGTCACGACTACCAAGGCCAAGGTATTGGGCTTTTTCACCATGGGGGTCAAGGTAACCTCGTTGCGTGGATCGCCATTCGTCTGTTCCTTGTAACGTTGGCTGAAGCTGCGTTATCACGCGCCGAAGCGTAGCCTAGATCGCCAGTTTGAGCGTAAAGGTCGCTCCCGTTCCCGGGCCATCGCTATGGGCCTCCAGCGAGCCGCCCATCTCCATGGCCGCCAGGACGCAGCTATGCAGGCCAAAACCATGGCCATCCTTGCGTGTGGTAAAGCCATGGGCAAAGATCCGCGTCAGGTTCTCGGGCGCTATGCCTTCGCCGTTGTCGATGACCTTGATCACCAGGGTGTCTTCTTGGGGAATCTCGCTCTGCAGGATGAGTATAGGGGGCGGCTCTGGCCGGTCATCCATCGCCCTGCTGGCGTTTTTTATCAGGTTGATCAGGATCAGCAGCACCCGGTGCTTGTCCAGTTGCAGCAAGGGTGTTTCGGCCAGGTTTCGCACCACGGTGATCCGATGCGCCGCGATGATGCCGGCGTTCATGCGCAAGGCATCCTCGATCAGGTCCTTGATCTGCACGGTTTCGGCAAGGCTGGATGTGCCGGCGTAAGATTGCTGGGCGGCGACGATTTCCTTGATGTGATCAACGCTTTTGCTCAGTTGGCCGAGTTCTTCGGTCATGCTCTGTTGCTCGAGCGCAAGCGCGTCCACCAGTTGGTTCAGGTAGCCGGGCAGCAGCTTGCCTTTCTCGTCGTGGGAGATGAAGTCGCCGAGGTCATCGGCGTGCTCGTTCATCATTTGCACCGCTTTACCGAGCCCCAAGGCCTTGCTGGTGCGCAGCTTGCGGGTGACCAAGTCGGCGGAAATATTCACGCTGTTAAGCACATTGCCTACGTTGTGCAGGACATTGGTGGCGATTTCGGCCATGCCGGCCTGGCGAGCGGCGGCGGCCAGTTGAGCCTGGGCTTCGGCGGCGCGCAAACGGCTCTGCGCCAGTTGCCAGCTCATCCGGGCGAGCACGCCCACCAGCAGCACCAGCACCAGGCTGCCGCCCGCCGCGCGCCAGAGGTAGGTACGCGCCTGCTGGTTCACCGCGGCCAGTTGTTCTTCTTCGGACAACCCGACAATCACCGCCAGCGGGAAGTCATAGAGCTGGCGGGCACTGGTGTAGCGCCGCACCCCGTCCCAACCATTGACCGAGAGCACCGCCTCGGTGTTTTCCGCGTCCGGCACCACTGCCGTGTAATCGACCGTATCGCCGGCCAGTACCGTTTCTCCGGTGCGCCGCACGCGGAAAAGGCCGTCAGTGCCCAGCAACCCGAGCGCACCCTGTTCGCCGAGTTTCGCGGCGTCGTAGCTACTGACGAAATAGGCGGCGTCGACCTCGACCCTGGCGATCCCGGAAAGCGTGCCGTCCGCGGCGTCGAGTCGCCGGCTGAAGCGCAAGCGCCATTCTCCGGTGATTGGACTTTTCCACGGATGACTGATGGACAATGAGTCGCTGTGCCGCAGTGTTTGCTGCTCATTCGGGTCAGCGATATTTTCCCGGCCGTTGACCCGTGTACTCGTCACGAGCCTGCCGTCCGGGTTGACCACGCTGACGTCGAACACCAAGGCCGGCGGCAACAAGGCCCGCTCCTGGAGCCGGCGCAGGGGATTAGGCTCGCCCTCGGTCTCGTAGGTGTATTTGACCAGCTTGAGGGTTTGATCGATTTCATGGATGGCGCGCAACATTTGCGCTTCGTAGGTGGCGCCCATTTCCAGGCTGGCCGTCGCGGCGCTTTGCTGTGCGCGAAGATGTTCGACCTTGATCAGGTAGAGGGTGGCGCTCCAGATGGCGAGCAACAGCAGGACGGCCAGCAGCGGGAACAGGATGTAGGCTTCCTTGGCCTGGTCGAAGGCGCGCCGAAACACGCCGGCCTCGCTATCGTCATCGGCCTCGGCACGATGAGCAGTGCCAGGGGCCAACCTCAGTGTCTCAGGCCGCTGGATCGGCATGGTGTGCTCCCTGCATTGTTCGACCGACGGCTGGTGGGCGTCGGCGCGGTACGGCTCGAGGGGTGTAGCTCCTGATGGCCCGAGCGAAAGATCCTGGGATCTGTCAGGAACTATAGACCACAAACTCTGCATGCCAATGTGCGAAGGTAGGCCCGATGGACTGGGACACTGAGGATTTTGTGGTGAGGGGATTTTGTGGGAGCAAGGCTTGCCCGCGATACACACGACTCGATTTCAGGAGGACCGCGTCGCATCCATCGCGGGCAAGCCTTGCTCCCACAGAGAATCTGGGCGTTCATGAGCTTTGTATTCAACGCAGGGCCCTTGTGGGAGCGAGCTTGCTCGCGAGGGCGGCGGCACAGTCAACGTCGATGCAAACTGACCCGCCGCTTTCGCGAGCGAGTCCGCGCCCACAGGAAAGTCAGGGTGCATGTTCAAGCGGGGTCATTCCAGCGCTTGAACCACCAGCGCAGCCGGGAGATCGGTTTGCCCTCGGCGTCCAGTGGGCGGCCGTCTTCGGCGTAGGCTTGGGCCGGTTCCAGCCGTTGACCGTTGAGGTAGCGGGCTTCGACCGCCCTGTGGCCGGACCTGGAACGGCTCGCGACCACGCTGCTGCTGGAGCGCAGCAAAGACTTGATGATCAGTGCCTGGCTGGGGCAGGCCTGGTTGCATCGCCAGGGCAGTCTGTTGCTGAGCTTGCAGCACCTGCAACGGCTCGAAGCCTGGCGCGACGCTTACCTGGGCAACCTGGCCCCGGGCTACAAATCCCTGCAGGACGTGATTCAGGCGTTGCTGACACTGGTAGAGGAGTTCATCGCGATGCACCCACAGCAACCCACCGTCGTGCCGGTGCAAGCGTCCCCGGCGACGACATCGACGCCCCAGCCGCAGGCGGTCGCCCAGGTCTTCCAGGAGCCGGCCAATCGTGAAGAGGCCTACCGACAGCTACTGGTGATCGCCGGTTACCTGGCCCGTACCGAGCCCCACAGCCCGGTGCCCTATCTGATCCGGCGTGGCGTGGAGTGGGGCAACAAGCCGCTGAGCGAGCTGCTGGGTGAACTGATCAGTGCCGATGCCGAATCCCGGCGGTTGTGGACCTTGCTGGGGGGGCTTTAAAGCTGCGCGTCGGGTAGCGGCACCGGCGTCAACACCGGTTTGCCGGCAAAGAACGCGTTCAGGTTCTGGCCCACCAACTCCACCGTGCCACGCGTCGCTTCCGGCGACAGGCCGGCCACATGGGGCGTCAGTACGACGTTGGGCAGGCTTTTCAGCGCGTCTGGCACTTCGGGTTCGTGATCGAACACGTCCAGGGCCGCGCCGGCGATCCGGCGCTGTTCCAGGGCGCTGATCAGGTCGGCGGTGGCGACCACACTGGCGCGGGCGATGTTCACCAGGAAACCATGGGGCCCCAGGGCGTCGAGGGCCTGTTTGTTGATCAACTGCCGGGTATCCAGGCCGCCGGGCGTGGCGACGATCAGGAAGTCCGAGACCCGGGCCAGTTCCGTGGGCGTGGCGCAGAAGGTGTAGGGCACGTCGTTGCGCACCCGGCGATTGTGGTAGCTGACGCTCATGTCGAAGCCGAGGGCAGCGCGCTTGGCAATGGCCATGCCCACCGCGCCCAGGCCCAGCACGCCCAAGCGCTTGCCGGCCAGGGAAGGGCGCATGACCTTGGCCCACTCGCCACGGCGCACACTCGCATCGGCCCGGGGGATGTCGCGCACCAACGCCAGCAACAGCGCCATGGCATGGTCGGCCACCGACGAGGCGTTGACCCCGGCGCCGTTGGTTACCACGATGCCCCGGTTGCGCGCGGCTTGCAGGTCCACCTGCTCATAGCCAGCACCGATCACGCAGATGATTTGCAGGTTGGGCAGGGCGGCGATTTCCTCGGCCGTCAAACCCAGGGGGCCGCGGGTCAGCACCGCGCTGAAGCGTTCACCGTGTTCGAAAATCGCTGTCTTGCGTTCGGCCGGCGTGGGCGCCAATTCCAGGTGGTAACCCTGCCGCTCGAGAATCGGCAGGTATTCATTGACGGTTTCAACCAGTACCAGAACGGTTGCGGTCATGCTGGGCTCCTGTGGGCGCTGGATCGATTGTGGGTATTCAACCTGATTGTAGGAGCCGGGGGCAGGGGGGCTTGGCTTTTTATGTGCATTTTCGGTTGCTGGGGGCCTTTGTGTGGGAGCCTGGCAGATGGCCTGTCTCGCTGCTTGTACTCCGATCCAATATCCAATGGTGGGAGCGAGCTTGCTCGCGATGGCGCCGGTCTGTTCACATCGATGCAAGCTGATCCACCTCTATCGCGAGCAAGCTCGCTCCCACAGGGAATGCAGGGACATATAGGGACAATTCCACCGCGGCGATTTGATCCGCACAACCGCTCCTCAGCTAAGTCTTTGCTTCTGCTCGTGAATCCCGGACAATCGCGCCCCTGTTTCGGCCAGGGCGCTGCCTGTCGGGGTTTTCCGACTCGTCCCGGCCGGGTGCATGTGACCGGAAAGCGGAGATCCGACCGGATGAATGATCAGGCCAATAGCGTCGAAGAGCGCTTTGAAACGACAGTCCCAGCCACCCTCAGCCAATGGAGTCGCCAGGACACCACCTGGATGCTGGGTCTGTTTGGCACCGCCATCGGTGCAGGCACTCTGTTCTTACCCATCAATGCGGGCCTGGGTGGCTTTTGGCCGCTGCTGATCCTGGCGTTGCTGGCGTTCCCCATGACGTTCTATGCCCATCGGGGCCTGACCCGTTTCGTGTTGTCCGGTCGCGACGGCGCGGACATCACCGAGGTGGTGGAGGAGCATTTCGGCCTCAAGGCCGGTGCGCTGATCACGCTTTTGTACTTCTTCGCCATTTTCCCGATCCTGCTGATCTACAGCGTGGCGCTGACCAACACGGTGGGCAGCTTCCTGGAACATCAGTTGCATATCCAGCCGCCCCCTCGGGCCGTGCTGTCCCTGGTGCTGATCCTCGGCCTGCTGGCGGTGGTCCGTTGCGGCGAGCAGGCGATCGTCAAGGCCATGAGCCTGATGGTCTACCCGTTCATCGTGGCGCTGCTGTTTCTGGCGGTGTTCCTGATTCCCCACTGGAGCGGCGGTATCCTGAGCACTGCGTCGACGCCGCCTGAACCTTCGGCGTTGTTGCATACCTTGTGGCTGGCGATCCCGGTGATGGTGTTCTCGTTCAACCACTCGCCGATCATCTCGGCGTTTGCGGTGGACCAGAAGCGTCGCTACGGTGGCAACGCCGAGGAGCGCAGTGCGCAGATCCTGTCGCGCGCCCATGTGCTGATGGTGGTGATGGTGCTGTTCTTCGTGTTCAGTTGCGTGCTGACCCTGACCCCGGCGCAATTGGCCGAGGCCAAGGCGCAGAACCTGTCGATCCTGTCGTACCTGGCTAACCATTTCAGCAACCCGACCATCGCCTTTGCCGCGCCGTTGATTGCGTTTGTCGCCATTTCCAAGTCGTTCCTGGGGCATTACATCGGCGCCAGCGAAGGCCTCAAGGGCCTGATCGTCAAGAGCGGCCGCCGTCCGGCCCCCAAGACCCTGGACCGCCTCACCGCAGCGTTCATGCTGGTGGTGTGCTGGATCGTCGCCACCCTCAACCCGAGCATCCTGGGCATGATCGAAACCCTGGGCGGGCCGGTCATCGCAGCCATCCTGTTCCTGATGCCGATGTACGCTATCCGCAAAGTACCGGCCATGGCTCGCTATCGTGGCCAGGCCTCCAATGTCTTCGTCGTGCTGGTGGGGCTTGTGGCGATTACCGCGTTGGTTTATTCGTTGATGGCCTGACTATCACCTTGTGGGAGCGGGCTTGCTCGCGAAAGCGGTGGGTCAGTTTGCATTGATATTGGATGTGCCGCCGTCATCGCGAGCAAGCTCGCTCCCACACTGGTTTCGGATGTCCACAGGGCTTACATCCACCCCAAATCCCCTGTGGGAGCGAGCTTGCTCGCGATGGCGGTGGTTCGGCTGGCATCGAAATGACAGGCATAAAAAACGCCGCCCCTCGCAAGAAGGGCGGCGTTTTCAGTCGGGCGTTCTAAGCTTTACGCTTGAACGACCGGGATGTTGGCGTTTGCAGCCGCTTCACGGAACTCGGCGATCTGGTCGAAGCTCAGGTAGCGGTACACGTCCGCCGCCATGCTGTCGATCTTGCCGGCGTATTCCATGTACTCCTCGACGGTCGGCAGGCGACCCAGGATCGAAGCCACGGACGCCAGTTCGGCCGAAGCCAGGTAGACGTTCGCGCCGTCACCCAGACGGTTCGGGAAGTTACGGGTCGAGGTCGACACCACGGTGGAGTTCGGCTCGACGCGCGCCTGGTTACCCATGCACAGCGAGCAGCCTGGCATTTCCATCCGTGCACCGGCCTTGCCGTAGATGCCGTAGTAGCCTTCTTCGGTGAGCTGGTGGGCGTCCATCTTGGTCGGCGGCGACAGCCACAGACGGGTTGGCAGTTGCCCCTTGACCTGCTCCAGCAGTTTACCGGCGGCGCGGAAGTGACCGATGTTGGTCATGCACGAACCGATGAACACTTCGTCGATCTTCTCGCCAGCAACGCTGGACAGCAGACGGGCATCGTCCGGATCGTTCGGCGCGCAGAGCACAGGCTCGTTGATGTCCGCCAGATCGATTTCGATGACTTCGGCGTACTCGGCGTCGGCATCGGCTTCCATCAGTTGCGGGTTGGCGATCCAGGCTTCCATCGCTTGGGCGCGACGTTCCAGGGTACGTGCATCACCGTAGCCTTCGCCGATCATCCAGCGCAGCAGGGTGATGTTCGATTGCAGGTACTCGGTGATCGACTCTTTCGACAGCTTGATGGTGCAACCGGCAGCCGAACGTTCGGCCGAGGCGTCGGACAATTCGAAAGCCTGTTCCAGGGTCAGGCCTTCCAGGCCTTCGATTTCCAGGATGCGACCGGAGAAGGCGTTTTTCTTGCCTTTCTTCTCGACGGTCAGCAGACCGTTCTGGATGGCGAAGTACGGAATGGCATGAACCAGGTCACGCAGGGTGATGCCAGGTTTCATTTTGCCTTTGAAGCGCACCAGGATCGATTCCGGCATGTCCAGCGGCATGACGCCGGTGGCAGCGGCGAACGCGACCAGGCCGGAGCCGGCCGGGAACGAGATGCCCATCGGGAAACGGGTGTGCGAGTCACCACCGGTACCCACGGTGTCTGGCAGCAGCATGCGGTTCAGCCACGAGTGGATGATGCCGTCGCCCGGACGCAGGGAAACGCCGCCGCGGGTCATGATGAAGTCAGGCAGGGTGTGGTGGGTGGTGACGTCGATCGGCTTCGGATAGGCCGCGGTGTGGCAGAAGGACTGCATCACCAGGTCAGCCGAGAAGCCCAGGCACGCCAGGTCTTTCAGTTCGTCACGGGTCATAGGACCGGTGGTGTCCTGGGAACCCACGGTGGTCATCTTCGGTTCGCAGTAGGTACCCGGGCGCACGCCTTGGCCTTCCGCCAGACCGCAAGCCTTGCCGACCATCTTCTGCGCCAGGGTGAAACCCTTGGTGCTTTCGGCGGGGGCTTCAGGCTTCTTGAACAGGTCGAACGGTGGCAGACCCAGTTCGGCGCGTGCCTTCTCGGTCAGGCCACGGCCGATGATCAGCGGGATACGACCGCCGGCACGGACTTCGTCCAACAGGACCGGGGTCTTCATTTCGAAGGTGGCCAGGACCTCATCGGTACCGTGCTTGCAGACTTTGCCAGCATGCGGGTACAGGTCGATCACGTCGCCCATGTGCATGTTGGACACATCGAATTCGATCGGCAGGGCGCCGGCGTCTTCCATGGTGTTGTAGAAAATCGGCGCGATCTTGCTGCCGAAGCAGAAACCGCCGGCGCGCTTGTTCGGAACGAAAGGAACGTCGTCGCCGAAGAACCACAGCACCGAGTTGGTCGCCGATTTACGCGACGAACCGGTACCGACCACGTCACCGACGTAGGCGATAGGGAAGCCTTGGCCACGCATCTCTTCGATCTGCTTCATCGGGCCGGTCTTGCCTTGTTCGTCAGGCACGATGCCGTCACGGGCCATTTTCAGCATGGCCAGGGCGTGCAGCGGGATGTCCGGGCGAGACCAGGCGTCAGGGGCAGGGGACAGGTCGTCGGTGTTGGTTTCGCCGGTGACCTTGAACACCCGCAGGCTGATCTTGTCGGCCAGCACGGGACGGTTCTTGAACCACTCGCCATCGGCCCAGGATTGCAGCACGGCCTTGGCGTGAACGTTACCGTTCTTGGCTTTCTCAGCCACGTCGTGGAAGGCATCGAACATCAGCAGGGTGTGCTTGAGTTCCTTGGCGGCTACCGGCGCCAGTTCGGCGTCGTCCAGCAGTTCCACCAGGGTCACGATGTTGTAGCCGCCCTGCATGGTGCCGAGCAGTTCAACGGCGCGCTTCTTGTCCAGCAGAGGGGATTGGGCCTGGCCCTTGGCCAGGGCGGAGAGGAAACCGGCCTTGACGTAGGCGGCTTCGTCGACTCCAGGCGGAACGCGGTTGGTGATCAGGTCAACGAGGAAAGCTTCTTCGCCAGCCGGAGGATTTTTCAGCAGCTCGATCAGGCCTGCGGTTTGTTCGGCGTTGAGCGGCTGGGGAACGATACCCAGGGCTGCACGCTCTTCGATATGTTTGCGGTAGGCTTCAAGCACAGTTATTACCCTCATCAGTGGTCCCAAATGGGTGTCCGGGACGCTCATCCAGGAACCCACGGTACTCATGCGCGTCGACGGTTTTTTGAACCATCACGCCAGAGTTTCCGCACGTTCCTCACAGAAGCTGCTTTCAAAGTTTTACGCCTGCAGAACGGGAGCTGATGAGGGTTGGCGTTGGGCTTTCCCCGCTGGAAAGACCCTTCGCCAACACCGCTCTGAAGGAACGACTGTGCTCGTGACGCTTTGAAAACAGCTTCTAACGGACATTGGCGCCTTAAAAGGCTGGCTGATTCTACGGGAAAAAAAAATTAAAGGTAAGTTGGGCGCTCAAGTTTGAGGGGTGATCAATCTTAGACAAAGGGCTAACATGCCAGCCTGTCCTGCTTTTGCGTGTGTTTTTCCTTATGCCCAACCAGCTCATCAAGACCCCCTGCGTCGGCCTTTGCTCCACTGTCTACGGTGACCTGGTGTGCCGTGGCTGCAAGCGGTTCCACCACGAAGTGATTCACTGGAACGGCTACAACGAGGATGAAAAACGCGCGGTGTGGATGCGGCTCGAACAACTGTTGGTGCAGGTGATGGAGGCCAAGCTGGAGGTTTTCGACCCCGGGTTGCTGCGCCAGCAACTGGAATCGCGCAAGATCCGTTTTGTGCCGCACCAGTCGGAATATTGCTGGGCCTACCAGTTGATCGCCCGGGGCGCGCGGGTGATCAACAATCTGGAGGCCTACGGCATGGTGCTGATGCCGGAGTTTCGCGACTGGGACCTGCCGGACCTGCGCGATGCCATTGATCGGGAGTTTTTCCTCCTGTCCGAAGCCCATTACCAGCGGTACATCGCGCCGGGGTTCCTGAAGGATGCGATCGGCGGCTGACCCCCGGCCATTTGTGCAAAGGAGCTTTACTCCTTGACCGCCAACTCCACCAGATGATCCTCGACTTCCTGGGGCTTGAGCACCAGCACATCGCTTTCCAGCGTATCGAGCACGGCCTCGGCGGTGTTGCCGATCAGCACCCCGGACAACCCCGAACGGGCCACGGTGCCGATCACCGTCACCGCCGCCTGCAGCTTGCGCGCCATGTACGGAATCAAGACATCCGCCGGGCCTTCTTCGATATGCAGATGCTGGTCGTCGATGTCGAACTCGGCCTGGAACGCCCGGCATTGCTCGCGATACCGGGCCTCGATGGTTTCCTTGAGCTGGAACGTCGGGTCGGCGGACGAGAGCATCGGCGAGGGATGGGCGCTGATCACGTGCAGGTGCGCCTTGGCGAGGAGCGCGATGTCGTAGCCATGGTCGATGATGGTGGCGTGCAGGTGACGGTGTGCACCGTCGGCATTGCCAACGTCGACGGCGGCCAGGATCACCTTGTCTTTCCAGGAACCGGCGGTTTTCACCAGCAGCACCGGGGTGGGGCAATGGCGTAGCAGTTTCCAGTCCGCCGGGGTCAGCAGGGCTTTTTTCAATGGGCTGTCGGGAAAGTGCTGTTTGATCACCAGCCCGCAACCTTCAGCCATCTGCACGTCGATGATGGTTTCGTAGAGGCTTTCGTTCCAGGCCTGTTCGGTCGTCACGCTGTAGCCATCCGCCAGCAGCGCGGCCTTCAGCACGCCGAGCATGCCGGCGTGATCGTGCTTTTTGTCGCACACCAACAGGTGCAGGTGTGCCTGGGTCACACCGGCGATCAGTTTGGCGCGCTTGAGCGCCAGGCTTTCCGAATGTTCGGGCTCAATGACCACCAGGATGCTGCGAATGGCTTGCATGATCGGTGTTCTCCTGCAATGAAAAGGCTGGCGTTGCTCAACTATAGTTGCTGTGGGGCAGTCTAGTTGCCGTGGGTGAGTCATTGACTTGATGCATATCAATGGCGGTGGCTGGTGGTCTGGAGGCAGGCCGGTATAATCGGCGCCCTTCGCTCGACTACCTTTGCCCGTGAGCCCCATGAATCTTCCCGAAATCCACGAATTCCTTGGTTGCCGCACCCCTGATGCGTGGGTCCAGGCCGCGCTGGCCGACCAGGAAACGTTGCTGATCGACCACAAGAACTGCGAATTCAAGGCCGCCAGCACCGCCCTGAGCCTGATCGCCAAATACCACTCCCACGTCGACCTGATCAACCTGATGTCGCGCCTGGCCCGGGAAGAGCTGGTGCATCACGAGCAGGTCATGCGCCTGATGAAAAAACGCAAGATCGGCTTGCGCCAGCTCTCCGCCGGGCGTTATGCCTCGGGGCTACGCAAGGTGGTGCGCAGCCACGAACCGGTCAAGCTGGTAGACACCCTGGTGGTCGGAGCCTTCATCGAAGCCCGCAGCTGCGAGCGCTTCGAAGCTTTGGTGCCGCACCTGGACGAGGAACTGGGCAAGTTCTATTTCGGCTTGCTCAAGAGCGAGGCCCGGCACTTCCAGGGCTACCTGAAACTGGCCTACCAATACGGCGACGCCAAGGACATTGCCCAGGTGATCGACAAGGTCCGTGGGGCCGAGCGGGAACTGATCGAATCGCCGGATGTGGAATTCCGATTCCACAGTGGTGTGCCGGCTCGATAGTGCAAAGGTGCCGGTACTGACGTCATCGCGAGCAAGCTCGCTCCCACAGGGGATTTGTGAACTGCCCAAGTCCAATGTGGGAGCGAGCTTGCTCGCGATGGGGCCTTATGCAGCACTGCATCTCTAAGTGACCAGCCCCAGGCGTTCATGCCACTGGGCAATGGACTCCTCGGGATAGACATCGAACTGCTGATCGCCCTTATGCGCCTCGACCTCTACCCATGGCGCCTTGGAACCAAGCATCAAGTGGGTGTGCTCCGGCGGTACCGGCAGCGGTGTGTCGATGGCGGAGGCAAACGGGTGCACCAGGTCCGGCCATTCGGGGCTGAACAGCCACAACCCCGAACCGCACAGGGAACAGAAATGCCGTTCGGCACTGCTGCGGTGGGCGCGTTTATCGCCTTCGTCCTTGAGCCGTGCATGGTAGATCGAGATGTGCTTGCGACCGCGCACCTTCAGGCTTCGGGCATCACCCCCCAGGTTGATCGCATACCCGCCGCCGCCCTGGGTCTTGCGACAGATCGAGCAGTAGCAGCGTTGATAAGGGTAGGGGTGGGCACAGGCCAGGCTGAACGACACGGCGCCGCAGTGGCAGGATCCTTCGAGCTGCATGGGAATCTCCAGTGGGATTGGAAATGACTCAGTACAGCCTAGACAATCGGTGTTTTAACAGTTTAATTGGGGGTGGCCATGCGACCGCCTTCGCGAGCAAGCCCGCTCCCACAGGGGATTTGTGTCGGTCATAGATCTTGTGCCCACTCCAGGTCAGTGTGGGAGCGGGCTTGCCCGCGAAGGCGTCGGTACAGCCAAGATCACTTCGGCACCCGCCACAAATACCACGCCGCCACCGTCCGATAAGGGCGCCAGGCCAGGCCGATCTCGACCATCTGCTTGCGGCTGGGTTGTTGCGCCAGCCCCTTGAGCCGTCGATAACCTTCGCGCACCCCAAAGTCATCGGCCGGCAGGATGTCGGCTCGTTCCAGGCTGTAGATCAGCAGCATCTCCACGGTCCAGCGCCCGACGCCGCGCAGGCTGACCAAGCGCTCGATCAATGCTTCGTCCTCCATTGCCCGCGCCGTGGCAAAATCCGGCACCACCCCGTCCAGGGCCGCTTGGGCGATGCCCTGGATGGTCGCGATCTTGCTGGCGGAAAATCCACAACCGCGCAATTGAGCAATGTCTGTCGCCAGGATTTGCGCAGGTGTGGGGAATGTCTGTGCCGGGAACAACGCCAGCAACCGGCCCAGAATCGCATCGCCTGCCTTGGCGTGCAGTTGCTGGTAGGCAATCGCCCGGACCAGGGCTTCATAGGGATCGCGGGCCGGCTTGGGTTGCAGCAGGCAAGGGCCGATCGCCACGACATGTCGTCGCCAGTCTTCGTCGAGGTTGGCCAGGAAAGCACTGGCGTCGTGATAGGGCACAGGCATCAGGTGTTCGTTCTCCGGGGCGCTCAAAACGCCAGAGGCAGTGAAACCTGCACCGCGGCTTTTTCCAGCCGCAACAGAAACGCCTTGCGCGGCTGGCCGCCACCATAACCGGTCAACGAGCCATCCGCACCGATCACCCGGTGGCAGGGAATGACGATGGCCAGGCGATTCTGCCCGTTGGCCAGGCCCACGGCGCGGCTGGCACCTGGGCTGCCCAGGGTCGTGGCGATGCCGCCGTAGCTGCGGGTTTCGCCGTAGGGGATTTTTTGCAACTCAGCCCAGACCCGCACGGCGAAGGCGCTGCCGGGCATGTGCAGCGGGACATTGAACGTCGTGAGCTTGCCGGCGAAATAGTCGGCCAGTTCGGTTTCGATCTGTTGCAGGTGAGCGTTGTGCCCCGGCGCGACCGTGTAGCCGTAGCGTTGCTGCAGCTCTTCCAGCTCCTTGGTCAGGGCCGGACGGTCGAGGAATTCCAGCAGCACCAGGCCCCGTCGTTCGGCCATGGCCAGCATCGGCCCCAGCGGCGTGGTCAGGCGGGTGAACAACAGGGGTTCACTGAGGGCGGCGCGGCCGGGTGTGATGCGGAAGGATTTGACGAAGGCGTCCCGAAAGCCGCTCAACGACTCATAACCGGAATCGAACGCGGCATTGTCGATGGAAGTGCCGTCCTTGATACCGCCCAGGGCGATGCCCAGGCGGCGGGTACGCAGGTAGGCGTGAAAGGTCATGCCGAAATGTTGCTTGAACCAGCGCCGCAGTTTCAGCGGTTCGATACCTTGTTCCAGCAGCAGGGCGTCGGTCCAGCGCAGGTCGGGCTCGGTGTCCACCGCTTTGAGCAGGGCCTGGATCCAGTCCGGCGCGATGGCGGCGGCATCCAGCGGCTTGCAGCGCAGGCAGGCGCGGTAGCCGGCCGACATGGCTTCGTCGGCATGGGCGAAGAACTCCACGTTCTCCGGCTTCGGCTTGCGCGCGGTGCAACTGGGACGGCAGAAGATGCCGGTGGTCTTGACCGCAGTGAAGAACACCCCCTCGTAGGCGGTGTCTCGTTCGAGCATGGCGCGGACCATCTCGGCGTGGGGCGGGAGCAGCGAGTCTTGTAGGTTCATGGGGCAAAGCATAGAACCGTGCCCGGGACGACTCCACCGGAAAATCGACAGTGAATTTTCCCGCAGTTGGTCGGATGCTCAATGAACAAAATTTGAACCTCTGAGTCTTAAAGGTTCAACCGCTGTTTTTGTCTTTCGGAGACATCATGACCAAACATAAGAAATCCCTGATTGCCGTTGCTGTCTGTGCCCTGGCGTTCGGTGCCTCGGCCTTGCTGCCTGCCGACCTGTCGCCTATCGGTTCCAGCTACGCCGCCGGCGGTGGCAATGGGGGTGGTGGCGGTAACGGTGGAGGAAACGGCGGCGGTAATGGCGGTGGTCACGGTGGTGGTGTCGGCGGTGGCCAGGGCAGTGGCAAATCCAGCGATTCCAGCGGTCTTGGCAAGGGATTGGCCAGCGACCATGCCGGCACCCGCACCCGCGATCATGGCCTCAGCGGCAAGCATACCGGTGCCACCCGCACCGACCGAACCAGCAAGGCTTCGCTCACGTCGGGCATCGCCAAAGACCGCGATACTCGCGGCTTGACCAAGGCTTCCGCGATTTCCACGGCTACTCCGGGTACCCATAACACCAAGGGCCTGACCAACGCGACCAGTTCTTCGATCAAGAACGACCGCTGATTGGGCAAAAAAGCCGCGATGCCTGATCCAGGCATCGCGGCTTTTTTGTGAGCACAGGCTTTGTTTCGGGGGATGAGCTCACCGTGGATCCCCTCATGAGGCAGTTTTCTTCAATACCGGCAGCAGCGGGCGATTTACCTTGATCGCCACCTCACAGATATGAAGAAGGTTTGCGATGAGTCTGATTCTTTCCATGGCGGCGTTTGCCTTGGTCGCCTCCATTACGCCGGGGCCGGTCAACATTGTGGCCCTCAGTTCCGGGGCCCGGTACGGGTTTCGAGCGACCTTGCGCCACGTGGCCGGCGCGACCCTGGGTTTTGTCTTGTTATTGGTGTTGATGGGGCTCGGGTTGCATGAAGTGCTGCAACGCTGGCCTGGGCTCACACGGGTGGTGCAACTGGGCGGCGTGGCGTTTCTGTTGTTCATGGCCTGGAAATTGGCGATGGACAACGGGCACCTGGGCGCCAAGGACGAGGACCGGGCCCCGTCGATGTTCTACGGCGCGCTGATGCAATGGCTCAATCCCAAGGCCTGGCTGGCTTGCGTCGCAGGGATGGGCGCGTTCGTCGCCGATGGCGAGGCACGGCTGGTGTGGCAGTTCGCGGCAGTCTACCTGGTGATCTGTTATGTCTCGGTGGGCTGCTGGGCCTATGCCGGCAGCTTTCTGCGTAATTGGCTGGGGAATCCGGCGACCCTGCGCCTGTTCAACCGGGCGATGGCGGTGTTGCTGGTGGCCAGTGCGGTGTATTTGGTGTTGCCTTGAGTCGGGCCCACAGAAGTGTGTTTAGGCCAGCGCGTCGCCTCAACCGCGATACTGGCCCGGAGTAGCCGCCAGGTGTTGCTTGAAGGCCCGCTGGAAATGCGCCTGGTCGGCGAACCCGCTGTCCAGCGCCACATCGGCGATCAGCTTGCCCTCGCGTAACTGGCGGCGGGCGAACTGGATTCGGCGGTTGACCAGAAAGGCATGGGGCGTCATCCCGTAATGACGCTTGAAGGCGCGGCTCAGGTAAGACGGCGAGAGTTGCGCCGCGGTGCAGATGTCTTCGAGCTTCAACGCTTCGCTGCAATGGTCGTGGATGAACTGCGCCGCGCGCATCAAACCCGGGTGGCTGCCCCGGTCCGGACGGCCGGCAGGGTTGAGCCGTTGTTGCAGGTCGGTGAAAAACGCCTCGGCGGCGGTGCGCTTGCGGTCGGTGCCGAGCCGCTCATCCACCAGTTGCTCATACAACCCTTGCAATGCGGCAAACAGCTCGACATCACGGCTGTGGGTCGTGGAAAAGCTCTGGAAATCCAGGGTTTGATCGAAGCCGATACGACGTTGCAAATCCCTGAGCCACTGGGTATCGACGTACAGCATGACATACGACCACGGTTCATCGTCGATCGGGTTGCACGCATGGACATCGCCGGGGTTCATCAGCACCACCGTGCCGCTCTGCACTTGGAAATTCGACCGCTCATGAATATAGGTGCTGCGCCCGGCGGTGATCGCTCCGATGGAAAAATGGTCGTGGGAGTGACGTGAGTAGCAGACCTTGCGCCCATCGGCGATGGCCCGGGCTTCGATGAAGGGCAGGGCCGCGTCGCGCCAGAAGCGTGGGGCGGCGTCATGGGTGGCGTGCTTCATCGGTCAGCGTCCTCGTCTTGAACCTGTGAAGCAGTGTATTAGCCCTGGCCGGCAAATGCCCGATTGATTTGGCCGTTCGGTTTGAATGGTAGTGGTCCTGAGCCAGACTCCCAGCGCCATCGGTCAATCGACAATCTATTGGCCGAGGCCGATGCGGCGATGTATGCGCAGAAGCAGGCGCTTCGACGATAGAACCGCTTGGTATTCTCTGAATATTGAACATGGTTTTTTCTATTCTTAAGGGCGTGGGATATAGGTACAGGTTTCGCAGGCAACGACATAGGTGGACTAGCGTAACGCTATATATATGTACCGCACGAGGGGCGCGGGATATACGCAAAATGAGACTTCACATCATGTGATGCAAGCTCATGACTATAGCGTTATGAATCATTGGATTTGACTGGTATCCGTATGAATACTGAATTGCCCCCGACATTTGTTTATCCCGATGAATATGGCACCTCGCGTGGAAGAGGAGGCACTCCAGCTCCTTTTTCAATGGCAATGGTTGGGAAAATGATTCAAGAGCGCAACGTGGCTTACGAACGGGGCCATTGGCCTCAAATGCTACAGCGGCATTTACAAGAAATGCGTAATAATCGACCGGTTCGTTATGGGTTGGATGGCTTTATCATTGGTGATTTAAAAGTCGCACATGGTGCAGATTTATTAATGCTGAAGAATCCAAAACTCAGCACTGCGGATGCTTGGCGGCTCGGGATAAAGGAGGGGGCCAAAATAAACAACACGGAAGAGCTGGCCGTTGAGCAGGAGTTCTCCGGTGGTGTTTTTACTCCTTTCAAGGCTTTTGGCCACTGGCTACTTGGAAAAGGTAAGCCTGCCAGGGTTCGGCTCGACAGAATCGGTATCAGACCAGCACCTGACAAAATTCCGGATTTGATGGCGATTATCAATACTGCAGGAGTGGGGGTGACCACCATCAATCTGAAAGCGCCTTACTCGACGGCCCAAGATTCGAACGTCGCAAGAATTTACCTTGGAAATATTACGCTTCAGATTAAGGGTGAAGTCATTCGGTATACCTCTGGTAATCTCAAATTCGCCGGCACCGTCAAGGCCTATTCAGATCGATATGACGCGAACGCCAGCAGCCATCGTGCAGCGTTCGACGAGAGGGCGACGACTGCCCTGCGTGAAGTAGGAAGAGTTGCCCGAGCACAGGACTATGAAATTCGAATGACTGGTGAACTACCCATTAATTTTTCAAGGTGATCAGGTATGAAGTACAGTGGGCAAGGATTGGGATTTGCGGTTGTTTGCGTATGGGTGGCCTACGCAATGTTGTTCTTCTTTGCAACAGACGGTGCAGTGGAGAATCCAAGAGATCTCAACGATACCCAGGGTATTCCATCTGTTGCGATGTACCTTGTCATATTAATCGTGCTGATGGCTACGTCAGTGGCGCTGACGGGATTGGGCAGTGTTATCCAAGCGTTTCTGAAACATCAATCCTTCAGTTTACGTATGGGGTTGTATGTGCTGACGAATACTCCTCTTTCTTTGACGTCACTCATGGGGGCATTAATCTCGGTGATTTACACTTATGACACCGTCTCCGGGGTAGTCGCGACACTGTTGTTTTCACTTTCCTTTGCCCTGGTGTTGTTAGCGGCTCCTGGAAGGTCGAAATAAAAACGCCGCTTGCCCTCTACCAGGCAGGCGGCGCTTCTTTTTGTCGAAACCGGGCTACCCATGATTGCATTGCTGCAAGGGCGCCCCGTGAAGATTACTCTTCGAGGTTACCCATGGCGGTGGTGTTGAAGCCGCCGTCCACGTACATGATTTCACCGCTGATGCCCGACGCCAGGTCCGAGCACAGGAAGGCGCCGGCATTGCCGACTTCTTCGATGGTGACGTTGCGACGCAGCGGGGTTTGCGCTTCGTTGGCGGCCAGCATCTTGCGGAAGTTCTTGATGCCGGAAGCGGCGAGGGTGCGGATCGGGCCGGCCGATACGCAGTTGACGCGGGTACCGTCCGGGCCCAGGGAGCCGGCCAGGTAACGTACGCCGGCTTCCAGGGAGGCCTTGGCCATGCCCATGACGTTGTAGTTCGGCATGGTGCGCTCGGCGCCCAGGTACGACAGGGTCAGCAGGCTGCCGTTGCGGCCTTTCATCATTTCGCGACCGGCCTTGGCCAGGGCCACGAAGCTGTAGGCGCTGATGTCGTGGGCAATGCGGAAACCTTCGCGGGTGGTGGCTTCGGTGAAGTCGCCGTCCAACTGGTCACCCGGGGCGAAGCCCACGGAGTGCACGATGCAGTCCAGGCCGTCCCACTTCTTGCTCAGCGCTTCGAAGACCTTGGCGATTTCTTCGTCGCTGGCCACGTCGCACGGGAAGCACAGCTCAGGGCTCGAGCCCCAGCCTTGTGCGAACTCTTCGACACGACCCTTGAGTTTGTCGTTCTGATAAGTGAAGGCAAGCTCAGCGCCCTCGCGATGCATGGCGGCGGCGATGCCGGATGCGATGGACAGCTTGCTGGCGACACCGACGATCAGTACGCGCTTACCGGCGAGAAAACCCATGTGTTGCTCCTCTTTTCAGGTTATTCGGCAGTTGTTGGGGCCAGGAAGGCGGCCTCCAGCAACTGCTGTGTATAGGGGTGCTGCGGCGCGGCGAATATGCTGCGGGCATCACCTTGTTCGACCACTTGGCCATGCTTGACCACCATCAATTGGTGGCTCAGCGCTTTGACGACAGCCAGGTCATGGCTGATAAACAGGTACGTCAGGTTGTACTTGGTTTGCAGCGACCGCAACAGCTCCACCACCTGGCGTTGCACGGTACGGTCCAGGGCCGACGTTGGTTCATCCAGCAGAATCAACGCCGGCTTGAGCACCAGGGCCCGGGCAATGGCGATACGCTGCCGTTGCCCTCCGGAAAATTCATGGGGATAGCGGTTCCGGGTTTCCGGATCCAGGCCTACCTCCTTCAATGCCGCGATTATCGCCTGTTCCTGTTCAGCCGCGGTGCCGATCTTGTGGATCCGCAGGCCTTCGCCGACGATCTGGCTGACACACATACGTGGGCTCAGGCTGCCGAACGGGTCCTGAAACACCACTTGCATCTCCCGGCGCAGTGGCCGGACTTGTTGCTGCGTCAGGCTGTCCAGCGACTTGCCTTCGAAGCGGATCCCACCCTGGCTGCCGATCAATCGCAGGATTGCCAGCCCCAGGGTGGATTTGCCGGAGCCGCTTTCGCCGACGATACCCAGGGTCTGGCCCTGGGGCAGGCTGAAGCGGATGCCGTCCACGGCCTTGATGTAGTCCACCGTGCGTTTGAACAGGCCTTTCTTGATCGGGAACCAGACTTTCAGGTCCTCGACCTGCAACAGCGGCGGGCCGACGACGTTGGTCGCCGGGGTGCCGCTGGGCTCGGCGGCCAGCAGTTCCCGAGTGTACGGATGCTGCGGCGCGCGGAACAACTCTTCGCACGATGCCTGTTCGACGATGCAACCGCGCTGCATGACACATACACGATGCGCAATTCTTCGCACCAGGTTCAAATCGTGGCTGATCAGCAGCAACGACATACCCAATCGCGCCTGCAACTCCTTGAGCAGTTGGAGGATTTTCAGCTGGACGGTGACGTCCAGGGCGGTGGTCGGCTCGTCGGCGATCAGCAGTTCCGGCTCGTTGGCCAGGGCCATGGCGATCATCACTCGCTGGCGCTGGCCGCCGGACAACTCGTGGGGCAGGGCCTTGAGGCGCTTGTGGGGCTCGGGAATGCCGACCAGCTCCAGCAACTCCAGGGTCCGGCGGGTCGCGACCTTGCCGGTCAGGCCCTTGTGGATGCCAAGCACTTCATTGATCTGTTTTTCAATGCAGTGCAGCGGGTTGAGGGAGGTCATCGGCTCCTGGAAAATCATCGCGATCCGGTTGCCACGGATATGGCGGATGGTCTTTTCCTTCAATCCCAGCAAATCCTGGCCGGCGTACTGGATGGTCCCGGTGGGGTGATGGGCCAGCGGGTAGGGCAGCAAGCGCAGGATCGAGTGGGCGGTGACCGACTTGCCCGAGCCGCTTTCACCCACCAGGGCCAGGGTTTCGCCGCGCTTGATGTCGAAGCTGACGCCCTCGACCACGCGCTGGTGGCGTTCACCGACGATGAACTCCACCGCCAGGTCGCGCACTTCGATCAGATTGTCCTGGTTCATATCACTTCCTCGGATCGAAGGCATCGCGAGCGGACTCGCCGATGAACACCAGCAGGCTCAGCATCACGGCCAACACGGCGAACGCACTGATGCCCAGCCAGGGTGCCTGGAGGTTGGATTTGCCCTGGGCCACCAGTTCGCCCAGGGACGGCGCGCCCGGCGGCAGGCCAAAGCCGAGGAAATCCAGGGCGGTGAGGGTGCCGATGGCGCCGGTGAGGATGAACGGCATGAAGGTCATGGTCGAGACCATGGCGTTGGGCAGGATGTGCCGGAACATGATCGCGCCGTTCTGCATGCCCAGCGCCCGCGCGGCGCGCACGTATTCGAGGTTGCGCCCGCGCAGGAACTCGGCGCGGACCACGTCCACCAGGCTCATCCAGGAAAACAGCAGCATGATGCCCAGCAGCCACCAGAAGTTCGGCTGTACGAAGCTGGCGAGGATGATCAGCAGGTACAGCACCGGCAGCCCGGACCAGATTTCCAGGAAACGTTGGCCAGCCAGGTCGACCCAGCCGCCATAGAAGCCCTGCAAGGCGCCGGCGACCACGCCGATGATCGAGCTGAGCAGGGTCAGGGTCAGGGCGAACAGCACCGAGATACGGAAGCCGTAGATCACCCGGGCCAGGACATCGCGGCCCTGGTCATCGGTGCCCAGCCAATTCACGGAAGAGGGCGGTGCCGGGGCAGGGACCTTCAGGTCGTAGTTGATGCTCTGGTAGCTGAACGGAATCGGTGCCCACAGCACCCAGGCGTCCTTGGCCGCCAGCAATTCACGGATGTACGGGCTCTTGTAGTTGGCTTCCAGCGGGAACTCGCCGCCGAACGTGGTTTCCGGGTAGCGCTTGAGGGCCGGGAAGTACCAGCCGTTGTCGTAATGCACCACCAGCGGCTTGTCGTTGGCGATCAACTCGGCACCCAGGCTCAGCCCGAACAGGATCAGGAACAGCCACAGCGACCACCAGCCACGCTTGTTGGCCTTGAACAGTTCGAAACGACGGCGATTGAGAGGGGAGAGGTTCATCTCAATGCTCCCGGCTTTCGAAGTCGATGCGCGGATCGACAAAGGTGTAGGTCAGATCGCCGATCAGTTTCACCACCAGCCCCAGCAAGGTGAAGATGAACAGGGTGCCAAACACCACCGGATAATCGCGGTTGATGGCCGCTTCGAAACTCATCAGGCCCAGACCGTCGAGGGAAAAGATCACTTCCACCAGCAAGGAACCGGTGAAGAAGATCCCGATGAACGCCGAAGGGAAGCCGGCGATCACCAGCAGCATGGCGTTGCGGAAGACATGGCCGTAGAGGACCCGATGACGGGTCAGGCCCTTGGCCTTGGCGGTGACCACGTATTGCTTGTTGATTTCGTCGAGGAAGCTGTTCTTGGTCAGCAGGGTCATGGTGGCGAAGTTGCCGATCACCAGGGCGGTCACGGGCAAGGCCAGGTGCCAGAAGTAATCGAGGATCTTGCCGCCCATGCTCAATTCGTCGAAGTTGTTGGAGGTCAACCCGCGCAACGGGAACCAGTCGAAATAACTGCCGCCGGCAAACACCACGATCAGCAGGATGGCGAACAGGAACGACGGGATCGCGTAGCCGACGATGATCGCCGAACTGGTCCACACATCGAAATGGCTGCCATGCCGCGTGGCCTTGGCGATCCCCAGCGGGATCGACACCAGGTACATGATCAGTGTGCTCCACAGCCCGAGGGAGATGGACACCGGCATCTTTTCCTTGATCAGGTCGATGACCTTGGCATCGCGGAAGAAACTGTCGCCGAAGTCCAGGTGGGCATAGTTCTTGATCATGATCCACAGGCGTTCGGGGGCCGACTTGTCGAAGCCGTACATGCGTTCGATTTCCTTGACCAGCCCTGGGTCCAGGCCCTGGGCCCCACGGTAGGAGGAGCCGGCCACCGACACTTCGGCACCGCCGCCGGCGATGCGGCTGGTGGCGCCCTCGAAACCCTCGAGCTTGGCGATCATCTGTTCCACCGGCCCGCCGGGCGCGGCCTGGATGATGACGAAGTTGATCAGCAGAATGCCGAACAGGGTCGGGATGATCAGCAGCAGTCGCCGAAAAATGTAAGCCAGCATCTTGTTACTCCACGCTCGCAGGGACGGCGATTTGCTGCTCGATGACCTGCTTTTCTACTTCATCGGCCGGCTTGACCTCCGGCTTGACCCACCAGGTGGTGGTGCCGATGTCATAGGTTGGGGTGATTTTCGGATGACCGATGTGGTTCCAGTAGGCCACGCGCCAGGTCTTGATGTGCCAGTTGGGAATCACGTAGTAGCCCCATTGCAAGACCCGGTCCAATGCCCGGGCGTGAGCCACCAGGCTCTTGCGCGAGTCGGCATTGATCAGTTGCTCTACCAGTTGGTCCACGGCCGGGTCCTTCAGGCCCATGGTGTTGCGGCTGCCGGGCTTGTCGGCGGCGGCGGACATCCAGAACTCACGCTGTTCGTTACCCGGCGAGCTGGATTGCGGGAAGCTGCCCACCACCAGGTCGAAGTCCCGGGAACGCACGCGGTTGATGTACTGGGACACGTCCACCCGGCGGATCACCAGGTCGATGCCCAGGTCGCTCAGGTTGCGCTTGAAGGGCAGCAGTATCCGCTCGAACTCGGTCTGGGCCAGCAGGAACTCCAGCACCACCGGTTTGCCTTGGGCGTCGACCATCTTGTCGTCGACGATGCGCCAGCCGGCTTCTTGCAGCAATTGGTAGGCCTTGCGCTGCTGGTCGCGGATCATGCCGCTGCCGTCGCACATCGAAGGCTGGAAGGCTTCGCTGAAGACCTGCTCGGGGATTTTGCCGCGCAGGGGCTCGAGAATCTTCAGTTCGTCTTCGCCGGGCAGGCCGGTGGCGGCCATTTCCGAATTCTCGAAATAGCTGCGGGTGCGGGCGTAGGCGCCGTTGAACAGTTGCTTGTTGGTCCACTCGAAATCCAGCAGCAGGCTCAAGGCCTTGCGTACCCGCACATCCTGGAAGACCGGCCGGCGCAGGTTGTAGACAAAGCCCTGCATGCCGGTGGGGTTGCCGTTGGGGATCTGTTCCTTGATCAGCCGGCCTTCGGTCACGGCCGGGATGTTGTAGGCGTTGGCCCAGTTCTTGGCGGTCATTTCCAGCCAGTAATCGAACTGCCCGGCTTTCAATGCCTCGACCGCGACGGTGTTGTCGCGGTAGTAGTCGGTGACCAGCACGTCGAAGTTGTAGAACCCGCGATTGACCGGCAGGTCCTTGCCCCAGTAGTCCTTCACTCGCTCATAGCGGATCGAGCGGCCGGCCTTCACTTCGACGACCTTGTAGGGGCCGCTGCCCAGGGGAATCTCCAGGTTGCCCTTGTTGAAGTCGCGCTCGGCCCACCAGTGCTTCGGCAATACCGGCAATTGGCCGAGGATCAGCGGCAGCTCGCGATTTTGGGTGTGCTTGAACTTGAACAGGACCTTGAGCGGGTCTTCGGCGATGACTTCGGCGACGTCGTTGTAGTAGCCGCGGAACATCGGTGCGCCGTCCTTGGTCAGGGTCTGGAAGCTGAAGACCACGTCTTCCGCCCGTACCGGATGGCCATCGTTGAAACGGGCTTCGGGGCGCAGGTAGAAGCGCACCCAGGCATTGTCCGGGGCTTTCTCGATTTTTTCGGCGATCAGGCCATATTCGGTGAAGGGTTCGTCCAGGCCCTGCTTGGCCAAGGTGTCGTAGATCAGGCCGATGTCATCGGCTGGCACGCCTTTACTGATGAACGGGTTGAGGCTGTCGAACCCCCCAAAGCCGCCCTGGCGGAAGATGCCGCCCTTGGGCGCGTCCGGGTTGACGTAGTCGAAGTGCTGGAAGTTGGCCGGGTATTTCGGCGGCTCGTTGTACAAGGTCACGGCATGCTGCGGCGCGGCGCAGGCCAGCCCGGCGAATAACAGGCTGCTGGCCTGCAGGAGCAGGGCACGTAAAGGCTTCATTGATCTTTCTCCGAAGATTTCAGCCACCAAGCGCTCAGGCCCAGGGTATAGGGCGGCGTGGTGACGAAGGCGAACCGGTTGCGGTACGCCAGGCGATGATAGTTGAGATACCAGTTGGGGATGCAGTAATGCTGCCACAGCAGTACGCGATCCAGGGCCTTGCCGGCGGCGACCTGTTCATCGCGGGTCTGGGCGGCGAGCAGTTTTTCCAGCAGATGGTCGACCACCGGGTTGGCGATCCCGGCGTAGTTCTTGCTGCCCTTGACCCCGACCTGGCTGGAGTGAAAGTACTGCCATTGCTCGAGGCCCGGGCTGAGGGTCTGGTTCAAGGTCAGTAGGATCATGTCGAAGTCGAACTGGTCCAGGCGCTGTTTGTATTGGGCGCGGTCCACCGTGCGCAGCCGAGCTTGAACACCGATGCTGGCAAGGTTTTCGACGTAGGGTTGCAGGATACGCTCCAGATTCGGGTTCACTAGCAGGATTTCGAAGCTCAGGGGCTGGTGGTCGGCGTTCAGCAGGCGTTGGCCGTTGAGATTCCAGCCGGCTTCCTTCAAGAGTCCCAATGCCTTGCGCAGGGTTTCCCGGGGAATGCCGCGCCCGTCGGTCTTGGGCAGGCTGAAGGGGGCGGTGAGCAGTTTGGGCGGCAATTGATCCCGGTACGGCTTGAGCAGCAGCCATTCATGACCCACCGGCAGGCCGGTGGCGGAGAATTCGCTGTTGGGGTAATAGCTGAGGGTGCGCTTGTAGGCGCCGCTGAACAGGGTGCGGTTGGTCCACTCGAAATCGAACATCAGCCCCAGGGCTTCGCGCACCTTGACGTCGGCGAATGTGCCGCGCCGGGTGTTCATGAACAGGCCCTGGGTCTGGGTCGGGATCTGGTGGGGGATCTGGGCCTTGATCACATCGCCCCGGTTGACTGCCGGAAAGTCGTAGCCGTTGGCCCAGTTCTTGGCCTGATGTTCGATGTAGATGTCGAACTCGCCGGCCTTGAAGGCTTCGAAGGCGACTTCGCTGTCACGGTAGAACTCCACCTCCATGCGGTCGTAGTTGTACTTGCCGCGATTGACCGGCAGGTCCTTGCCCCAGTAGTCCTTGACCCGTTCGAACACCAGTTGGCGGCCTGGCTGCACTTTGGTGATGCGATACGGCCCGCTGCCCAGGGGCGGTTCGAAGGTCGTCGCCTTGAAGTCGCGGCCTTTCCAGTAATGCTGGGGCAACACCGGCAGCTCACCCAGGCGCAGGATCAGCAAGGGATTGCCCGCGCGCTTGAAGACAAAGCGGATTTTCAGCGGGTTGAGAATGTCGACCCGCAGCACTTCCTGCAGGTTGGTGCGGTATTGCGGATGGCCATCCTTGAGCAGGGTCCTGTAGGAGAACGCCACGTCATAGGCGGTGATGGGCACGCCATCGTGGAAGCGCGCTTCGGGGCGCAGGTTGAAGACTACCCAGCTGCGATCTTCGCTGTACTCCACCGACTGGGCGATCAGGCCATAGCTCGACGTCGGTTCATCGCCGGACGGTGCGTACTGGCCAGTGCCGACCATCAGCGGTTCGTTCAGCTCATTGATGCCGTATTGCAGGAAATTGGGCGTGGAAACCGGGCTGCTGCCCTTGAACGTGTAGGGATTGAGCGTATCGAAGGTGCCGAATGCCATGACCCGCAAGACTCCGCCCTTGGGCGCTTGCGGGTTGACCCAGTCGAAGTGGGTGAATCTGGCCGGGTACTTGAGCGTGCCGAACTGCGCATAGCCATGGCTTTCGCTGATGGTTGCGCTGGCGGGAGAGCTCAAGGCCAGGCTGATCAGGAACAGGAGGAGGGGACGTATCAAGTCGGAGATCCGATCCAGGCGGCTTGGGCTTTTATGGCCTGTACAGTAACAGCTTGTATCGGCAGGAAAAAGGAGGCCTGGGGTGGATGCCGGTCAGTCAAGCCGCAAACCGGTGGGAGCTCCCACAGAGCTTACTCCACAGGTCTTGTTCTCACAGGGCTTTGCTCCAGGTCAGTGGGGCGCCCACAGGTCAGTGCGGGGAGTACACCGTCAGCATCTGCCCAGGCTTGAGTGCCTTGCCCATCCGTGGATTCCAGCGCTTGAGGTGCTGCATTTCCACGTTGAAGCGCTTGGCGACGACGTACAACGAGTCGCCCTGCTTGACCTTGTATTGGGTCTGCTTCTTCTGGTTCTTGCTGTTGGCGGCTATCACGGTGCTGATGCGCTTGCCGGTGGCCTTGCTGGCCTTGGCGTCCTGCATCACCAGGGTCTGGCCGACCTTGAGTTTGTTGCCGCTGAGTTTGTTCCAGCGCTGCAGGTCCTTGGTCTGGACGTTGTTGGCCTTGGCGATCTGGGCCAGGTTTTCACCGCGCTTGACGCGGTAGGTGCGCCTGGCACCTTCCACTTCGCTGTCGTCGGCTGATTCGAAAACCGGCTTGAGTGCGCGCTGGCTGATCAGCTCTTCCGGACGCATGGTCGACAGGCTGGCGGTCAGCAACTGGGCCTTGGAGGTGGGGACCAGTAAATGCTGGGGACCGTCGATGGTGGTGCGTTGCTTGAAGGCCGGATTGAGCTGGAACAGCTCGTCTTCGTCGATATTGGCCACCGCCGCGACCTTGGACAGGTCCATGCGCTGGTTGATCTCGACGACCTGGAAATAGGGTTCGTTGGCGATCGGGTTGAGGTTCACGCCATAGGCGTCGGGCGCGAGCACCACCTGGGACAGCGCCAGCAACTTCGGCACATAGGCCTGGGTCTCGCTGGGCAGCGGCAGGTTCCAGTAGTCGGTGGGCAGGCCAAGCTTCTCGTTGCGCTCGATGGCGCGGCTGACGGTGCCCTCACCGGCGTTGTAGGCCGCCAGTGCCAGCAGCCAGTCGCCGTTGAACATGTCATGCAGGCGCGTCAGGTAGTCCATGGCGGCCGTGGTGGAGGCGGTGATGTCGCGTCGTCCGTCATAGAAGCGGGTCTGGCGCAGGTTGAAGTAACGCCCCGTGGACGGGATGAATTGCCACAGCCCCACCGCGTTGGCCCGGGAATAGGCCATGGGGTTGTAGGCGCTCTCGATCACCGGCAGCAGCGCCAGTTCCAGCGGCATGTTGCGTTCTTCAAGGCGTTCGACGATGTAATGGATGTACAGGCTGCCACGCTCACCGGCGTTTTCCAGGAAGGAAGGGTTGCTGGCGAACCACAGGCGCTGTTGCTCGATACGCGGGTTGACGCCGGCCGTTTCCTGCAGCTGGAAGCCCTGGCGCATGCGTTCCCAGATGTCCTGGGGCACTTGGGGGCTGGGTTTCTCGGTGAGCCATACCGGCTTCTGTTTGGCGCGAGCGGCGATATTCGGGGTGTGCGCCGCGTCGGTCTGCGGCAGCTGGCTCGTGCTCTGGCAGCCCGCCAGGGTGGCGGACACAGCCACCGCGATGGCTTGAGCCAAGCGGGTCAATGTGTCTGACTGGACGGACCTGCGTATGGATGACGACATTGGCTGGAAGTAAGTTCCGGGCAAAAATGTCGGCCGATTCTAGGAAGCGCACCCCAACAGGTCAACCTTTCAGAATTTTTGTATCAATCGATAGCTGCCTTAGAACTTATCTTTCCAAGCCCTCAAGGCCGCAAAAACCTCACTCGGCGTCTGGTTTCGCTGGCCGTTCCGTTCGTCTGCTTTTTGTTTAACGGATGTTTCAGTCGTGCGCAGGAACGGGTTGGTGAGTTTTTCCAGGGCCAGGGTCGAGGGCAGCGTCATGATGCCTTCGTTGCGTTGGCGGGCGACTTTTTCCAGGCGGGCGGCGATGTCCGGGTTGCCCGGCTCCACGGCGGCAGCGAACTTCAGGTTGCTGAGGGTGTATTCATGGGTGCAGTAGACCAGCGTGTCTTCAGGCAAGGCGGCGAGGCGACCCAGGGAATGGTGCATCTGCGCGGGCGTGCCTTCGAAAAGCCGGCCGCAACCGGCGGCGAACAGGGTGTCGCCACAAAAGAGCAGGCCATGGTGGTAGTAGGCGATGTGCCCCAGCGTATGGCCAGGCACTGCGTAGACATCGAAGTCCCAGCCGAGCACGCTGACCCGGTCATTGTCATGCAGGGCCTGGTCCCGCGCCGGGATGTTTTCGCTGGCCGGGCCGTAGACGGTGGCGTTCGTCGCATTCTTCAACGCCTGGACGCCGCCGACATGATCATGGTGATGATGGGTGATCAGGATGTCGCTCAGGACCCAGCCCGGATGGGCGTCGAGCCAGGCCTGTACTGGCGCGGCATCACCCGGGTCGACCACGGCGCAGCGCTGGGTGGAGTGATCCTGTAACAACCAGATGTAGTTATCGGTGAACGCGGGCAGGGCACTGATCTGTATCATCGCGGAATTCGCCAAGCGGAAAACAAAGGCGCATCTTAGAACTTCCTGACGCGTTGGAGAATGCAATGACCGATGAAGCGTTCGCTCAGGCTGATCCTGACTGGCTGGCGTTGATCAGCGCCGCCCGTGAATGGCTGTCCGGCCCTGTCGGGCAATTTTTGCTGGAAGAGGAACGGCGCATGCTCGAAGACGAGTTGGGCCGGTTCTTTGGCGGCTATCTGGTGCACTACGGGCCTTCGGCGCAAACGCCGCCGTCGGCACCGCAGGTCCAGCGTAACGTACGCCTGGGGGCGCCGTTGCCCGGGGTGGAAATCGTCTGCGAGGAGCAGGCCTGGCCGCTGAGCGAACATGCCGCCGACGTGGTGGTCATGCAGCACGGCCTGGATTTCTGCCTCTCGCCCCACGGTTTGCTGCGTGAAGCCGCCAGCAGCGTACGCCCCGGCGGGCATCTGTTGATCATCGGTATCAACCCCTGGAGCGCCTGGGGGTTGCGTCATGTGTTTGCCCACGACGCCTTGCGCCAGGCCCGCTGCATCTCGGCGTCGAGGGTCGGCGACTGGCTCAACCTGCTGGGCTTCGCGCTGGAGAAACGCCGCTTCGGGTGCTATCGTCCGCCGCTTGCGTCACCCAAGTGGCAGGCTCGCCTGGCCGGCTGGGAGCGCAAGGCCGGCGACTGGCAGCTGTCCGGCGGCGGTTTCTACCTGCTGGTGGCGCGCAAGATCGCGGTCGGGCTGCGCCCGGTGCGTCAGGCGCGACGCGAGCCGATGGGCAAGCTGATTCCCTTGCCGATGGCCAAGGTCAATCGTCGTCACATCGAGCCATAACCCTTTTTAGCAGGCCTGGCCGGCCCTTTGACTACAGGCATCAACCGCCTGATCGGCTGGCCTTTGCATTTTTTCTGGATAGATTGGCATGAGCGATAGCGTAGAACTCTTCACTGATGGCGCCTGCAAGGGCAACCCCGGCCCGGGCGGCTGGGGCGCGTTGCTGGTGTGCAAGGGCGTGGAGAAGGAACTCTGGGGCGGCGAAGCCAATACCACCAACAATCGCATGGAGCTGATGGGCGCCATCCGTGGCCTGGAAGAGCTCAAGCGGCCTTGCGATGTACTGCTGGTGACCGACTCGCAATACGTGATGAAAGGCATCAACGAGTGGATGGCCAACTGGAAGAAGCGCGGCTGGAAGACGGCGGCGAAGGAACCGGTGAAAAACGCCGACCTCTGGAAGCTGCTGGATGAGCAGGTCAACCGCCACAACGTCACCTGGAAATGGGTGCGCGGTCATATCGGCCACCACGGCAACGAGCGGGCCGACCAGTTGGCCAATCGTGGGGTGGATGAGGTGCGGGGCTACAAGCAGGCCTGATGCAACCATGTCCACTGAAGCATGCGCACTTGTGGCGAGGGGATTTATCCCCGCTGGGGCGCGAAGCGCCCCCCTTCAATCTTCCTGGCGCACTCTGGTGCCTGGCTTTAGGGCTGCTTCACGCCCTGAGCTCTTCCGTCAACATGCTTTCGTTGCCTCCGGTGCTCTTATCAAAGGCGAGTCGTGGCGGGCCAAGGCTTG